>SVSX01000067.1 GCA_015064085.1 Oscillospiraceae bacterium
TCGCTCCGTGGCAAGTTTGCTTCGCAAACATTGCATCGTGGGAGAACAACGTTCGCGCAGCGAACTTGGCAAGTTTGCCTCTGGCAAACGTTGGTGGCACGGCAACGCCGTGACGGATGAGGTGTCAAAAAATGCTTTCTGCTTCAATATGGGTGACAGAAAAAGCTTTAAAGTTTTTTGGAGAGCGCGAGAACCTTTTTGCAAAAAGGTTCTCGTATCGCGTCCCCTCGCGTCTCCTTAACTCACTAGCCGCTTTTTCTTTGGCAGAAAGAGGCGCAAAGAAAAAGCTAACAAAAAGAAACGCCGAGTGGAGAGTGTTTCGCCGTTGCGACGGCGAGGAGGGTTACGCACCCTCCACTGCGCCGCCTTTTGAAAAAGGCGGGCGAAAACTTTCTTGCATTGGTATGCTGTAATCGTTTGAAAGTTTTTGAGGGAGTTTGAGGGAACTTTTTATAAAAAGTTCCCTCAAGTCGCATCCTTCGCGTCCCCTCGCGTCCTCTCGCGTTTTCACTGTTTTTTCTTTCTGAACACAAGGAGCTTGCTTATGAAATAGTTTGTTATCACCACAAGGACCGCTCCCACGGCTTTCGCCCAGAACCTATCGGTGAACGGGAAGGAGAGTCCGAAAATTGTGAGTGTTACCGTCTTATATCCCACGAGCCCGAAAAAGGCGATCATCGCAAGATTTATCACTACCTCAAGGAAATACGTGCCCACTCTCGAGCCCGAAAAGACGGCAAACTGCTTACAGCCCGCCAGAAATCCCTTCTCTGCTCCCTTAAAGACAAATATCCTATTGGTAAAGAAGGCGACTATCACTCCCGACACCCACTGGGTGGTGCTTCCGAGCACGTCAAGAAGCTCGGTGGGGTCGCCATTCTCGTCATGTATGTATCTGACTCCGATCTTCAGCGTGAGATAGCACACACCGAGGGAGACCACGGTGGTTATCACGCCAAAAAGCAGGTAAAGTATTATTTCCTTATATTTCTCGTAAATTTCAGTGATCTTTTTCATTTTTTCTCCTTAGAAGATCATTGCCGCTTCCCTTTTATCTTCTCGGCGTACGCCTTAGCCGCCGATTCGGTCTTGTTCTCGCCATAGACGTAATATTTCCTGTCAGCAAGGTCCTTTGGCAGATACTCCTGCTCCACGTAGTGGTTCGGGTAGTCGTGTGGGTACTTATAGCCCTTGAAGAGCGGACTTCTCAGGTGCTGAGGGATATCGACCCCCATTCCCTTCTCAACGTCCTCCATTGCGGCGTTTATTGCGTCGTGCGCCGAGTTTGATTTGGGCGCTGTAGCAAGCATCACAGCCGCGTTGGCAAGGGGCAGCCTCGCCTCGGGCATTCCAAGCTCCTTTGCCGACTCGCAGCAGGCTCTCGTTATCGCCGCCGCCATCGGATATGCCGCGCCTACGTCCTCGCTGGCGATGACCTGAAGTCTGCGGCAGACGGAGATCAGCTCTCCGAGCGAGAGGAGCTTAGCAAGGTAAAAGACCGCCGCGTCGGGATCTGAGCCCCTTATCGACTTTTGGAGGCAGGAGAGCAGATCAAAATGGGTATCGTCGTCAAAATTGCCCACGCGGACGTTAAAGCCGTCCACGATCTCCTCACTGATCAGCTCGTCCGCCGCGAAATAGGCGTTCTCAAGGAGCACTATCGATCGGCGTACGTCGCCGCCCGTGCTCTTGGCTATATAGAGGAGAGTCTCCTCCTCGGCTCTTTTCTCCGTTCCGTTCTCACGGTTGAGATAGTCAAGCGCCCTTCGGAGCGCCCTTACCCCCTCCTTCGGCGGCACGGGCTTGAATTCAAAGAGCGACGAGCGGGAGATTATTGCGTTATATACGTAAAAATGAGGATTTTCGGTGGTAGACGCTATCAGCGTGACTCTTCCGTCCTCGATATATTCAAGAAGCGACTGCTGCTGCTTTTTGTTGAAATACTGTATCTCATCAAGATAGAGAAGTATCCCGCCCGAGCAGAAAATGGTGTTCGTGGTGGAAAGTATGTTCTTGACGTCAGAAAGCGTCGCCGAGGTGGCGTTCAGCTTGTGGAAGACCATATCCGACTCACGGGCGATTATCTCCGCCGCCGTGGTCTTTCCCGTACCCGGAGGGCCGTAAAAGATCATATTCGTGATCCTTCCCGCCTCGGTCATCCGTCTGATAACGCCGTTTTTGCCGAAAAGATGCTCCTGCCCGACTATATCGTCAAAGCTCTTCGGGCGAAGCTCGTCGGCTGTTCTTTTACTTATCATTATTTATATGTACCTCAGGTCAATATGTTGTTTCTGCCGCCTGCCGTCGCCTTTATGCCGCCCACAAGCTCGTCGAGCAGCTTCATAAGCTCGGGTATCACGAAAAGAAGGACGAAAAATAGCACAACGGCAACCACCACCACAGCCGCAAAGCCCAGCCAGGTAGTTCCCTTCTTCTCAAAGCGGAATTCCGCCGAGTATTTCTTCTCCTCGGGTATGTAGAAATGATCCTCGTCGGGGTCGATCTTGTATTCGGTCTCCTTGAAGGGCGGGAGGGTCGGATCTTCCTCTCGCTTCTTCTCGTATTCGGCGCGCCTTTCCTCCTGCGAGGCTTTATATTCCTCTTCCTCGCGACAGCGCACCACGCTCCTTAGCGTCGTGCCGCGGCGGAGGCTGTTGCGCACCGTCAGCTTGTCGGCAAAGCCCAGCTGACAAAGGCGCTTCGCGCTCTCGGGGGAGAGGCACTCCTCCTTCAGCAGCTTTCTCACGAACGCTCCAAGGACTCGCTTGTCAAAAACCATTATAAACGAGGCGATCACGATGCCCACAAGCAGTCCGAAGAGAATATTTCTGAGTGTCGCCGTGCTTCCAAGCATTCCAAGACCGAGATTACTGTAGGTCACCTCTGCAAAATAGTTTTCTTCTATATATTCAAGGACAGCCTCAAAGAAGCTGGGCTCTCCCGCCGCGCTCAGCGCGAATACGTTGGGTAACATCAAATGCTGCCTCCTTTCATTTTCTTTCAGACACAAGGCAAGGCAAGAATATTCCTTTATTTGGAAATACTCTTGCTTTTTTGCCTTTTATTATATTTCAGCTCTTATTTCTTAAGAACGTCAACGCCCAGGTACTTTCTGAGGACCTCGGGAACGACGACAGAGCCGTCCGCCTGCTGATTCTGCTCAACAAGGGCGGGAAGGATTCGGCTGGTAGCAAGGCCCGAGCCGTTGAGTGTGTGAACGAAGTCGATCTTTCCGTCATCTCTTCTCACTCTCATCATACCTCTGCGAGCCTGATAATCTCTCGCGTTGGACACCGAGGAGACCTCCTTGTAGCCGTCCATTGAGGGAATATTGATCTCGATATCGTAGGTTCTCGCCATAGACGCCGAGCAGTCCTCAGCCGCAAGCTTGACGGTCCTGAAATGGAAGCCGAGTCCCTTTACAAGGTTTTCGGCGCAGGTCACAAGCTCCTCGAAGGCTTCGTCGCTCTTCTCGGGGAGGGTGTACTGAACCATCTCGACCTTGTTGAACTGATGTCCTCTTACCATTCCTCTCTCGTCGGCTCTGTAGCTTCCCGCCTCGCGTCTGAAGCAAGGTGTGTAGCTGATATACTTCTTGGGAAGCTCCGCCTCGGTGAGGATCTCGTCTCTGTGGAGCGCCACGAGAGCCGTCTCGGCTGTGGGAAGCATAAAGCGGCGGCGCTCGTCCTCAGCGGTCTCGAGCCAATAAACGTCGTCGGCGAACTTGGGGAACTGACCCGCGGTCAGTCCGCACTCGTAGCCGAGCATATGAGGCACGAGCATAAGCTCGAAGCCGTTCGAAAGGTGTGTTTCGATAAAGTAATTGAGCAGCGCCCACTCAAGTCTCGCGCCCATTCCGCTGTAGATCCAGAAGCCCGCGCCCGAAAGCTTTGCGCCTCTCTTGTAGTCGATAAGACCGAGATCGGTGCAGAGGTCAACGTGGTTCTTGGGCTCAAAATCAAACTTCTTGGGCTCACCAAAGTAGCGGAGAGGCTGGTTGTTCTCCTTTCCGCCTGGGAGAAGATCGTTGTCGGGAAGGTTGGGAAGTCCGAGCATAAGAGTGTTGAACTTTGTCTCGACCTCCTTCAGCTTCTCTTCGTCTGCCTTGACCTGCGCGGACATTTCCTTCATCTTCGCGAAGATCTCGGAAACGTCTCTTCCCTCCTTCTTGTACTGAGGGATAAGCTTGTTGGTCTTGTTCTGCTCCGCCTTTATTGCCTCTGTCGAGGAGATAAGCGCTCTTCTTTCGGCGTCAAGAGCGAGTATCTCGTTGATCTCCTCCTGAGCGTCTTTGCCTTTTTTTGCCAATCTTTCGATAACCTCGGCGGGGTTTTCCTTGATGTATTTAATATCGATCATGTCTTTTTCCTTCTTTTCTCTTATTTTTCGTCAATTTTCTTCGGTCTCGCTGAATATCTTGTCACCGCAAAGGTGGATAAGCAGCGCTTCAAGGTCCTCGTCGTTGTCGTAAGTCAGCTCGACGACCTTCTTCTTGGTTGAGCGGGAGATCCTCACCTTTCTGCCGAGTGTGGACATCGCCCTTCTCTCAAGCTCACGCATATGTACCTTTATCTGAGGATTGACCTTAGCCTCCTCCTCTTCCTCTGCCTTCTCGGAGGCGCGCTTCACAGCGTATTCCACCTCGCGCACAGAGAGCTGCTTCGCGATTATCTTGTTCGCAAGCTCGATTATAGCCTCATCGTCCTCAAGTCCGAGCAGCGCTCTCGCGTGTCCCGCGGTGATATCACCCTCCTTGAGCATTTCGAGGACCTCCTCGGGAAGCTCGAGAAGTCTGAGCATATTCGCGACCGCGGATCGGCTCTTGCCCACCTGCTTCGCCACCTGCTCCTGAGTAAGTCCGAATCTCTCGATGAGCGCGCCGTAACCGAATGCCTCCTCAACGGGGTTCAGATCCTCTCTCTGAATATTCTCTATAAGCGCCACCTGAGCCGCCTTCAGCTCGTCTCCGTCAAAAACGACCGCGGGGATCTCGGTAAGACCCGCCATTTTCGCCGCTCTCCAGCGTCTTTCACCCGCAATTATCTCGTAAGTACCCGAAACAGCCTCGTTTTCTCTGACGATTATAGGCTGAAGCACACCGTAAGCCGCGATAGAGTCCGCAAGCGCCTCAAGAGGCTCTTTCTCGAAGGTCTTTCGGGGCTGATCGCGCCTCGGCTCGATATCGGCTATCCTTATAGTCTGATTTGTGCCCTTTTCAAAGCTGTTGTCATCATAGATCTCATAAAATCCTCTGCCGAGGCCTGCATTTTTCTTCGCCATCTCAACACCTCTTATCTGTAATTAGCCTTAACGCTTCTGTTCTTAGGCTTCTGTTCGTAAATATCGGTAGTAGACGAGGTCTGCTTCTTCTCAGGCTGGCGAACCACAACCTTTGCCTTACTCTCTCTTATCTGAGGAGAGTTGTCCTCAAGAAGCTCTCCAAGTCCGCGTCCAAGACCTGACGGTTTCTTCTGCATAGCTTTTACCTCCAATTATATCCTTGTTACAAGCTCTTTAGCGATCTCAAGGTACTCCTTAGCGCCCTTTGAGTTCTTATCATGATAGAAAACAGGCTTTCCGAAGCCGGGCGCTTCGGTGAGCTTTACGTTTCTCGACACCTTTGTGGAGAAGATCTTATCCGAATAGTGCTTTTCAAGCTCAGCCATAACCTGCATCGAGAGAAGCAGACGGCCGTTGTACATCGTAATAAGTATTCCCGCCACGCTGAGATCCGGATTGTAAAGCCTCTTGATCCTGTTTATCGTGATCATAAGCTGTGAAAGTCCCTCAAGAGCGTAGAATTCGCACTGCATAGGCACGATAATGCCGTCACTTGCCGTAAACGCGTTGATCGTGAGCATTCCGAGTGACGGAGGACAGTCGATAAGTATGTAGTCAAACTTGTCCTTTATCGGCTCAAGAGCATTCTTCATACGCTTTTCGGTCTCGTCAAAATCATAGAGATCAAATTCAGCCCCCGACAAAGCAGTGTTTGTGGGTATAACAGAGAGATTTTCATAAGGAGTCTCAACAATGACCTCTTCGGCGGTCATATTTCCCGAAAGGAGCTCCTTTGTGCCGCCCCTCAGCCCTTTCTTAGGAATTCCGACTCCACTTGTAGTGTTGCCCTGAGGGTCAAGATCAATTATCAGCACCTTGTATCCGTTGATACCAAGAGAAGCCGCTATATTTACGCAAGACGTCGTCTTTCCGACTCCGCCTTTCTGGTTCGCAAAAGATATTATTTTTCCCATTTGTGCCTCCTTTGTGTTATTTTATATTCATTTGAGGACATTATAACACACTTTGAAGAAAAATGCAAGAAGATAGCGAGATTTTTACATATTATTTTAAAAAAAGTTTCGCAGACACGCCCGATCCCCGAACGTTTCACGTGAAACATTTTGTTGTTTGTATTTTTCTTTGTTTCACGTGAAACATTTTCGCCCTCATCACTCCGTTTGTTTCACGTGAAACATTTCTTCAATGCTCAATCTTTTGTTTCACGTGAAACATCGCCGTTCTCGCTCTGTTTGTTTCACGTGAAACATCTACGTCCTGGCGATACGTATAACAACTTCGATGTTCTCGGCATCCCCGCCCACCCGAACAGTGGCTTCGTGACCTTGCTTGTTCATTCCGCTTATCTTCCTTTTGATCTGTTCAACAAGGTTTTTTGCCGCCTTTTCTCGTTCCAACTCACCACTTATTGACGCTTTTTCGTTGTTTTCGGGTGTTTTGGCTCTTTTCAGCAGCAGATCTATGTATTGCTCGGTGTTGACGACGTTGAGAGAAAAGGACACTATGTGCCGTATTGCCTCAATTCTGTCTCTCTCGGATTCTATCCTCAAAAGCGCTCTCGCGTGGCGCTCCGAAAGCTCACTTTCAAGTATCAACCGCTGCTCGGTGTCGGAAAGCCGCAAAAGCCGTATCTTGTTTGCCACCGCCGATTGACTCATCGACATTCTTCGCGCAACCTCGTCTTGAGTCAATCCGTGGTTTTCTATAAGCCTCTTAAAGCCGTACGCCTGTTCGAACATATTGAGATCCTTGCGCAAAAGGTTCTCAATTATAGCCATTTCCGCCGACATTCGCTCATCAGCCTCGATAACAATGCACGGCACAGTGAAATATCCAAGCATTCTCGCCGCCCTGAGCCTTCGTTCGCCCGCCACAAGCTCATAAGCATAGATGTCATCTTCGTCCGACTTTCTCACCGTCAGAGGCTGAATTATACCGTATCTCCTTATAGAATCGGCAAGTCTTATTATCGAATTATTATCAAAATCAGCCCTTGGCTGAGCTCGGTTAGGTCGGATATCGTCGACCTTGATCTGCAAAACGTGAGAGGAAATAGGATACTCCTCAACAACTCTGTTTCTTCTGAAATACTTTAACTCATTCATTTTTCTTCTCCTTTTCTTTTATGTTTCACGTGAAACATTTTCTGTGTGTCAATTATAACACCAAGAGAGAATGAAAAAGGACGGCTTTTGCCGTCGTTTTCCGCTGTTTTCTGTCTGCTTCTGGAGCATTATAAAGAATAGAAAGAGAAAAAACCGCTTTCAAAGCGGTTTTTTTGATATTTGCGAGAAATTCCTCGGATAAATTTTCGGAGTTTTCTCGACCTTTTCTGCGATTATCAGCCTTCTTTTTTCAAGTTCGACGCCGTCACTTGTCAGATCCGCTTGAATTATGGAGGAACTTCCGCCGCCGCAAAGCTCTATGGCGCGAGCCGCTCTTGCGTACTCATCATCGCCCTTAGCCGCCTTCATAGCCACAAACCGTCCCCCGACCTTAACGTAAGGGAGGCAAAGCTCGGTGAGAACAGGCAGATCCGCCACAGCTCTTGCCACCGCCACATCATAGGACTCTCTGTGCTCGGGAAGTCTCGCCAGATCCTCGGCGCGTGCCGCAATAGCTGTTATATTGGAAAGACCCAGCTTTTTTGCAGTTTCCGACACGTAATTTATCCTTTTTGCCGTGCTATCAAGGGGAGTTATAGAAAGGTCGGGTCTAAAAATCGCAAGAGGAAGCGAGGGAAATCCCGCGCCGCAGCCAATGTCGATGACTCGCGCCCCCTCGGGTATGTACTTTGAAACGCTCACAGAGTCAAGATAGTGCTTGAGAATTATCTGTGAGGGCTCTTTTATCGTGGTGAGATTCATCTTTTCGTTGACCTCAAGCATTATCTCAGTGAGATCAAAAAGCCGCTGAAGCTCATTTTCGTTGGGTGTAGGAAAGCCGTTGAGAGCAAAAACTCTCACGCATTCCTCGGAAAATTCCCGATAATTCATATTTTTTACCTTTCAAACAACCTTTTATTTCAGTTTATGCCGAGATATATCAGCAAAACGGTGATATCGGCAGGGTTCACACCGCTGATCCTGGACGCCTGACCCACGTTCTCGGGGCGGATAGCATCGAGCTTCTGCGCCGCTTCAAGACGAAGCCCCTTGATGCTCTTATAGTCAATATCCTTCGGCAGACGCTTCGCCTCAAGCCTTGCGTGGCGCTCGACCTCGGCGATCTGCCTCTTGATATATCCCGCGTATTTTATCGAGGTCTCGACTGTAAGCGCGGCTCTGCGTCCGATATCGTGTCGATCCTTATCTATAGCCGCCAGCGCCTCGTAGGTCACCTGAGGACGGCGCAAAAGGTCGGCAAGTGACGCGCCGCTGGAGAGAGGCGGCTCGGAAAGCGAGGAGAGCAGGGGATCTGCGACCGCGGGGGAGACATAGGTAGACTCAAGTCTCGCGATCTCGGAGCGGATCATTTCCTGCTTTTCAAGAAATTTTGCGTATCTTTCCTCGGAAACAAGCCCCGCCTTGTATCCGATGGGAGTCAGCCTCTCGTCGGCGTTGTCCTGACGGAGGAGGAGACGGTATTCCGACCGTGAGGTCATCATTCTGTAGGGCTCGTTAGTGCCTTTTGTGACCAGATCGTCGATAAGCGTACCGATATAGCTCTCGGAACGCGCAAGAACGATAGGTTCTTTGCCAAGAATTGTAAGCGCGGCATTAGCTCCCGCCACAAGGCCCTGAGCGGCAGCCTCCTCGTAGCCCGAAGTGCCGTTGAACTGACCCGCGCCGTAAAGTCCCTGTATCTCCTTGAATTCAAGGGTAGGACGAAGCTGAGTTGGGTCGGCGCAATCGTACTCGATAGCGTAGGCGTATCGCATTATCTGCGCATTTCCGAAGCCCTTCAGCGACTCGAGCATCTTGTGCTGAACGTCGATGGGAAGGGAAGTGGAAAATCCCTGAATATACATCTCCTCGGTGTCAGCGCCCACGGGCTCAACAAATAGCTGGTGGCGCTCCTTGTCGGCAAATCTGACCACCTTGTCCTCAATAGAGGGGCAGTATCTCGGACCTGTGCCGTGGATATGACCCGAATACATTGCCGAGCGGGTGATATTTTCGCGAATAATTCTGTGTGTTTCGGCGTTGGTGTAGACAATATGGCAGGGTATCTGCTCAAGACCGTCGAAAAAGGTCTCATCCGTCAGGGCAGAGTAGGGGATTATCTTCCCCTCACCGTCCTGGCGCTCAAGGATCGAAAGGTCAATAGAGCTCCTCAGCACTCTCGAGGGAGTACCCGTTTTAAAGCGCATAAGTCTGACCCCGAGGCGGCGCAAGGACTCGGAAAGACCCGTAGCGGCAAGCATACCGTCAGGTCCGCTCGCGTAGTTAACGTCTCCCACAAAGATCCTTCCGTCAAGATAAGTTCCCGTGGAAAGGACCGCCGCCTGACATTCCCATACGTCGCCAAGCATAGTTTTGACCGAGCAAACTCTGCCGTTTTCAACACCGATATCAACGATCTCGGCTTGAACCAAACGTAAATTGTCAGTTTTTTCCAAAGTTTGCTTCATAATTTTCTGATATTCTTTTCTGTCGGCTTGAATGCGCTTGGAGTGAACGGCTGCGCCCTTGCCGAGGTTAAGAGTACGGGATTGGAGGGTGACGCGGTCAGCGGCGCGACCCATCTCACCGCCGAGGGCATCGATCTCGAAGACCAGATGACCCTTGCCCGTCCCGCCTATAGAGGGGTTGCAGGGCATATTTGCGATCGAGTCGAGGGACATTGTGAAAAGGACAGTGTCGAGTCCGAGCCTTGCCGAGGCGAGAGCCGCCTCGATGCCCGCGTGTCCCGCGCCGACTACCGCAACGCTTGTTTTGTTTATCATATAGCTTCTGTTAGCTCCTAAAAAACATAGTTGTTTATATTTTACCAAAAAAATTTCAAAAAGTCAATAGGTCACATATGAGACGCGACCTGAGGAAACTTTCAAACAATTACAGCATACCAAGGCAGGAAAGTTTTCGCCCGCCTTTTTTAAAAGGCGGCGCAGTGGAGGGTGCGTAAACCTCCTCGCCGTCGCAACGGCGAAACGCTCTCCCTTCGGCGTTTCTTTTTGTTAGCTTTTTCTTTGCGCCTCTTTCTGCCAAAGAAAAAGCGGCTGGCGGTTTAAGAGGACGCGAGGGGACGCGAGGGGACGCGATACGAGAACCTTTTTGCAAAAAGGTTCTCGCGCTCTCCAAAAAACTTTAAAGCTTTTTTCTGTCACCCATATTGAAGCAGAAAGCG
>SVSX01000004.1 GCA_015064085.1 Oscillospiraceae bacterium
AGAACTTTAAGAAGGTTATCGCTAAGTAAAAAACAAAAGGTGGGGCTGTCACATTTGGCAAGACCGAAAAAGTCCGAAAATAAATAAAAAAATCCCATTTACGCATAAAAACGCAAATGAGACAGTAATAGGTTGATTTTCTTCGAAATTCTTCATCTTTATGGACTTTTTCTACCGCCGTTTTCGGGGCTCGACGTACGCTTGTACGCCTCACGCCCCGAAGAACGACGCTTCTTGCTCAAATCTGACTATCCCCTAAAAGGTGCTGTCTCAAATTCGCATTTGAGACAGCATATTTTTATCCTTATAAGATTTCATTCAATTTTTTTAGGGCGGATAGTGAAGCTATCCGCGCTTCTTTTTCAAAATGCGGTCACTCACTATCCACGCGAAAACACCTGCCATACACAAATAGACAAAGATATTTCCGACGTATGTATAAAGCGTATGAGAGTCTCTGAGATAGACGTTCGAAACGACTACGCCATACTCAAGGGGAGCTGTTTCGGCTACCGTTTCTCCTCTTGGGGATATAACACCCGACAAGCCTGTATTTGCCGAACGAACTACGTATCTTCCGTTCTCTATTGCCCTCAGCTTTGCCTGAGCGTAGTGCATATCAAGTGCCGCCGAGTCAAGAAACCATGAGTCATTGGTCGATATAGCCAACACCTGCGCACCCGAACGTGTCGAATCCCTCGCAAGCTCGTCGTATATGGAATCAAAGCAGATCAAAGATCCAACGTTTCCCTCCTCAAGGGTGAATATATTTGCGCTCTCGCCCTCGCTGAGATCCTCGGAAAGCATTGAAAGCTCAGTGAGCGGGGGAATAAGCACCGATATAAGTCCTCTCATAGGAACGAACTCTCCGAACGGCACAAGATGTCTCTTCGAATATATCGTTTCAAATCGCTCCCCGTTGGGAGTAAACACGATTATCGAGTTATATTCATTCTCCTCCTCGTCGCTTGTAAAAGCGCCCACAAGCAGTGTGACCTCGTTCTCCTTTGCCACCTCCGCGGCGAAGGAATTGATATATCCGTTTCCGTCAAGATTATACGGGAGAGCCGACTCAGGCCATACAACGATACTCGCACCCGCAAGTGCCGCCGCTCTCGTTCCCTCCTCGTATGCCGAAAGGGTCTTTCTTGTAAGTGATGAGTTCCATTTCTCCTGCGACGATATATTCCCCTGCACCGCCGCCATTATCGTTCTATTTTCACCCTCGTTATACCCGAGCCATATTATACTTCCGAGAACTGTATTCAAAAGGAAAACTCCCGCAGAAAGCAGAGCAAGAAGCCTTCTTTTATCGGCTCTGAGGATAGCATAAGCCGCCAAAGCATTTACAAAAACGATAAGAAAGCTCAAAAAACAAGAGCCAAACAGGGATACTGTCTGCGCCTCAACGAGCCAGAAGGTCTGAGATATAGAGAGTCTCGCCCACGGAACACCTACCCAGCCGAGTGTCTGTGACCATTCAAGAATTGCCCAGAGTGCCGAGAAAAGCGCCGCCGAGACTATAGGATACCGCTTTGCTCTTTCTCCTCTTACCACCGCCGCGAAAAGGAGGAAAACAAGACCCGCGCTGATCGCCTGAAGCGCCGAAAGTCCAAACCACGCTACGATCACTACCGCAAGTGCCGAGCCCTTAGTCATTCCGTCTATGAAATCAAGGGGATAAAGGTTAACAAACCAATGGAAATTGACAAAGAAGTAGCAGTAAAAGAAGAAAAATCCGTATCCGTAAAGACCTCTCTTTTTAACGCTCTCGTCCTCGCATATGCCGATTATGGCAATTATCGAGGGGATAAGAGATATCCACGAGATAAATCCAAGCTCGGGATATACGAGAGTTACTCCCGTAAGAAGCGCTCCGAGAGCAAGAAGCAACAGTCTCATTCTTCTGCTTTGCGGCGGTTTTATAGAATTTAAAATCTGTTTCATAGGTTCTCCTTAATATCCCTTATAAACCAGATGTCGTTCTTGTTTATCATAAAGCATTTACCCGTGAGGTATGAAAGAAGATCATCACTGTCATCGGGAAGAAATTTAAGCTTATAAGCGTAAAGGGCTTGATATTTATATCCCCTCTGCTTTTCTTCTCTGTTTATTCCATACTTACCGTCACCGAGAAGAGGATGACCGATATGTGCCATATGCGCTCTTATCTGGTGGGTACGACCCGTTATCAGCTCAACCTCAAGCAGCGAGTCCTTCCCCACTGTTCTTTGCACATTATATGCGGTGATTATTTCCTTAGCGCCGCTGAATTTCTCGTCGCGTACCGTCACGGTGTTATTCGCGCTGTCCTTTCTGAGATAGGCATACATAGTATCGCTTTTCTTCTTTGGAACACCGTGAACGAGACAAAGATAAAACTTTCTTATCTTGTTATTTCGGATCTTCTCATTCATAACACGAAGGGCTTCGGCGTTTTTTGCCGCAATAACGATACCGCCCGTATTTCTGTCTATTCTGTTGCAAAGCGCGGGGGCAAAGGAATTCTCGGCATCGGGATCGTATTCCCCCTTTGCCACAAGGTAAGCCTTTATATGCATAATAAGGGTATTCTCCTTAGCCTCGCTGTCCTCGTGGACAAGAACACCCGGACGCTTATTGAGAAGCATTATATTTTCGTCCTCATAGACTATATCAAGCTTCGGTATTATTCTGGTAAGCGCTCCCTTGTCCCCTTCGGGAGAGTCAAAGAACTCGTCTCTGATGAAGAGCTGAATAACGTCGCCCTCGGAGAGAAAATAGTTCTGGACTGTCCTCTGCCTGTTAACCTTGATCTTCTTGGTCCTTATATACTTATACATCAACGATTGAGGAAGCCCCTTTACAGCCTTGCTAAGGAATTTGTCCAGCCTTTGTCCAGCGTCGTTGCGGTTTATCACAAATTCTTTCATTATAAAATCAGGGCTGCCACGTAAGCAGCAGCCCCATTCCTCTCATATCGATACAGCTTCAAAGAAAATTAAAGTGTGCCGAAGATTCTGTCTCCCGCGTCGCCAAGACCGGGAACGATATAAGCGTGCTCATTGAGGCATTCGTCAAGAGCAGCGGTATAGATATCAACGTCAGGATGATCCTCCTGAACCTTCTTTACTCCCTCGGGAGAAGAAACGAGACACATAAATCGAATATGCTTACAGCCTCTCTCCTTAAGCATAGTGAGAGCATCGGAAGCCGATCCTCCCGTTGCAAGCATCGGGTCAACAAGAATTACTATTCTTTCCTCAATGTCAAGAGGAAGCTTGCAGTAGTATTCAACGGGCTTGTGAGTTTCGGGGTCTCTGTAAAGTCCGATATGACCCACCTTTGCGACGGGCACAAGGCTCTGAAGTCCCTCAACCATTCCAAGACCCGCGCGCAGGATCGGAACAATAGCAAGCTTCTTACCCGAAACGATCTTTGCCGTCATCTTTGTGAGAGGAGTCTCTATCACAACATCCTTAAGGGGAAGATCTCGGGTGAGCTCGTATCCCATAAGCATAGAGATCTCATTAAGAAGCTCTCTAAAATCCTTAGAGCCTGTCTTTTTATTTCTCATAATAGTGAGCTTATGAGTTATAAGTGGGTGGTCGATTATGTGAAGTTCGCTCATATCAATTCTCCTTTTAAAATTGTCTTTCCTATATTATAATCCTTTTTTCGTTATTTTTCAAGTACATTTTATAATTCTTTAACTATTTTCGAATATTTTCTTAAAAAAGAATTATTTACAAAAGGCCGCAAATGTGATATTATATTGTTATAAACAAAAAATTAAGGAACGGTACTGCAAATTGACCTTCAATATTTCCCCCACCGTGGGCATATATACTCTCGGCTGCAAGGTAAATCAATATGAGTCCGAGGCTATCTCGGAACTCTTCGCGGCATCGGGAATTCTTCCCCATTCTCCCTCGGACGTCTGTGACATATACGTCATCAATACCTGCACTGTAACTGCCGAGTCTGACAGAAAGGCTTGTCAGTTCATTCGCCGTGCCATACAGAAAAACCCCTCTGCTTACGTACTCGTGACAGGCTGTCTGGCTCAGGTCGATGCCGAACGCATTGCAAAAATAGAGGGCGTTGATTATATTTCGGGAAATTCGGGCAAGCTTTCTGTAGTAAAAGCGGCTCTCGGTCTTCTCGAACGCGGAGAAAAAAATATCACTCCCGAAATATGCGTCGACGACATAAATTCCGCGCCCTTTGAAAGGATGAGCATAAACAAATTCGAGCGCACCCGCGCTTACGTTAAAATCGAGGACGGCTGTGAAAGCAAATGCGCCTACTGTATCATTCCCTCGGCAAGAGGAATGATCCGATCAAAGCCCCTTGATGAGGTCGTAAAGGAGGTCACACAGCTGGTTCGTGGCGGATGCCTCGAGGTAGTGCTTACGGGAATCGAGACGGCATCCTACGGTCACGATCTTGAAAATACAGACCTCGCCACCCTCCTTTGTGAAATAGACAAGATAGAGGGTCTGAGGCGAATAAGGCTTGGATCTCTTGATCCATCACTGATAAAGCCCGATTTTGTAAAGATGATCTCCTCACTGAAAAAGCTCACCCCCCATTTTCACCTTTCGCTGCAGAGCGGAAGCAGCCGAGTTTTGGCGCTGATGAGAAGGAAATACAATGCCGATATGGCGATGAATGCCATAGAGCTTCTCCGAGAGAACATTCCGGATGCAAAATTCACCACCGACGTTATCGTCGGCTTTCCCGGAGAGAGCGAGGAGGATTTTCTTGAAACGGTTGAGTTCGCAAGAAACGCAGGTTTTCTTATGATGCATATATTCCCATACTCCAAGAGAGCGGGAACGGTCGCGGCTTCTATGCAGGGGCAAGTTCCGTCGGAGATAAAAAAGCGAAGAGCCGCCGAGCTATCCTGCGTAGCCAAGGAGATCCGCGCAAAGCTTCTCTCAGAGGTTGTTGCCGACACACCTATACGCGACGTGCTCTTTGAAAGCTATGAAAACGGCGTGTCTTACGGTCACACAGCGGATTTTCTTGAGGTCGCCGTAGAATCGCCCGAGCCGATCCATTCGGTATTCAGAAAGGTAAAAATAACACACACGGACGGAAATACCTGCTACGGAAGCTTTGAAAATTAATTTTGATAACGGACGGTAATTTTATGTTAAAACCTATTTCACCGCGCGGAAAGATCATAAATTTCAGAACCTACAGCGAGGAAGCGCTTCGCTCTATGAAAAGCTCCCTCGGCATTTATATGTCTGTATCGGATCTGGAATTCATAAAAAAGCACTATACTTCAAAAGCCTCACCCGAGCTGACAACAGATGAGCTCTTTCTTCTTGACAGAATAATTGAGAGCTCAAGGTCGTTAGCCGCAAATACGGCTGTAAACGAGCTTTTGACCTCTTCCGCCGATATTATTTCAACCTATAACGATATGATCTCAAAATATACTCTGAAAAGAGGCAGCCTCGGCAAGCCGTTGTCTATAAAGGATGCGGCATCGGTAGCCTCTGAATATATGGAGCGCATAGGTCTCGCGCCAAGTCGTGACTGCGAATGTGGAGATACTGAGAAAGAAAGATCCAAGGTCGAGCCCGAAACGGCTATTGCTATTCTTTTACCGAATACCGATCCGGTTGAAGCGGAGTCGGCAGTGACCGACCTTCTCTCTTCGGAATGCGGCAAAAACATTCTTGCGGTGAGAAAGATATCCGAATACGGTATAGCCCACGCCCTCTCCTCCCTTTCGATGGGTATTTACACCGACGTCACGGTTATAAGAGACTATACCGAGGAGCTCGGTATTGAGTTTCTTTTAAGCGGAAGCATAGGAAAATATCTCATTGCCTTCAATAAACAACACCTTGACGAGCTGACAAGCGCCGCGGCGCTTCGCTCATTTACTCTCACATATTTTGCAAAGTCGACCGCAGGCGATTGCTTGATACAGAAGGAATATCCCGAGATCTCTCTGAACCTTCCCACGGCGCTTATCGAAGAAATTTCCTCCTCACTGACAGCCGCTTCCTTCGACCTTACAAATACCGAAAAAGACGAAAAGATCTATAATAGCGCGATGCTCTCTGTGACCGATGCGCTCACAGACGCGATAGCGCAAGGCTACTCTCGAGAGGACGTCACGTTATTTAACAGATATATCCTCCCAAAGAACGCAACCCCTGAAGGACTCGGAGAGTCACTTGCCGCTATTCTCGGTGTATATCGCGCGACCGTTGAGCTTTGTGTAGCCGAGGATCACAGCGTGGAATTTGCAGAGACCGAGACAGTTGTCCTATCGTCGACCGCAAAAAGATCCGAGGCAGCTCTGCCGATATCCGACACTGTTACAGAGTCGGGAACAAAGCTTTATCTGCTATCTTATACTCAGGACGAGAGGGGGCTTCCCGAATATAAAAGCCTCAGAGCTATGTGGAGCTACCTCGAGAAGCTTTTCAAAAGCTGTGATGTCAGATATTCAAGAAGGGTCGACGGCAACGTTGGAAAAGAGCTTGAGCTTATGAAGGGTGATCTTTCCCTTTCCCTTACCGACGACGGTGAGGAGCTATATTCAAGAAAGCTCAAGGGTATTATCGTGGGGGCGAACGTGGATATCAAACACGGAATCCTGCTCGGCATCTCAGAATCAAAGGAAACTCAGACATCCGAGGTCGATAACATTCCTTGATAGCCCCTTTTCGATCAAATACAGAAAAATTTTTTAAAAAAATCAAAAAAACACTTGCATTTTAAAATGCTTTGTGGTATAATGTGAAATGTTCTATGATTTCTATAAATATTATATAGATGCACGACAGTGCATTGAGGAGGTGTCAATATGGCAAAATGCAGTATTTGCGGAAAGGGTGTTGTTTTCGGTCAGGCTGTTTCACACTCGCACCGTAAGACAAACAGAACTTGGAAGCCTAACATTCGCAAGGTAAGAGCAATTGTTGACGGAACGCCTAAGACCGTTGCCGTATGTTCTCGTTGCCTTCGTTCTGGCAAGGTTAACCGTGCTTAATTAATTGCGCAAGCAAACAAAGCAACAATAAAGGTGCTGTCTCAAATTCAAATTTGAGACAGCACCTTTTTATGGGAAAGTCATTTTTTATGAGGTAGGATATGATAAACAAGGTCGTGATCGACTCTAAAGCGCCAAAGGAAATACGGGACACACTCAAGGACTTGGGATTTGAGGCAATAATTCTTCCGCCCTCGCCTTCTCTTCCCGCCGCAACCTCTTCTCACCCCGATATGCTTTTATTTTTTGGAGACAAGTGTTTTTTCTGCACAGAGGAATATTCGCGCATCGCGGAAAAAGAGCTTTCGCTCATTGAGTCGTCTGGATACAGAAGGATAACAGTCTCAGAAAAGCTCGGCGAAAAATACCCCCACGACGTACTCTTAAACGCACTTCTTTTAGGCGGTAAGCTATATTGCAAAGAGGACGCCGTATCAAGAGAAATAGTTAAATACGCAAAAGAAAAGGAGATAGCCATTCGCCACATAAAGCAAGGTTACGCAAAATGCTCTGTCTGCCCCGTGGGCGATGAGGGAGCGATCACCTCGGATCCCTCTCTCGCTAATGCCCTTTCACGTGACGGCATCGACGTGTTGAGGATCTCCGCGGGAGGGATACTACTGCCTCCGTACGACACGGGATTTATCGGCGGATGCTCGGGAGCGCGCGGCGACACGATATATTTCTCGGGAAATATCGAACTCCATCCCGATTGCGAACGGATAAAAAACTTCTGTCTTGATCACAAGATGAATATATTCTCACTTTCGGTGCATCAGCTTTTCGACATTGGAACTCTCTTCTTTATATAGTCAATTATTGCTATGATTTGCTGTACCGAGCACAGTCGAAACTGCTGCCTCAGCCTCCGCATCACAAAATGACAGCTCGCTAACGGCACGGCAAAGTCCGCGTTTCATTATTTTATCAACTACCTCGAAAAGCAGATCATTGCTTCTCGAGCCATACAGCTTCAGCTTGCCTACGGGATAGACCGTGGCAAGCTTTTTTATTGCTTCTGCCAGAGAAATCGAGGTGTCACACGGTCTGTATCCGATACCGCAAAGGATCTCCGTCTCCCCGTCGCCGTTCTCTCTGACTCCGCATATATGCTCAGCGGCACATCCGACGCAATCTGAAGAGCATACAATATACGCTATCGGCATAACTCCGCGCCCAAGTAGATAATTCACAAGCAGCTCGACGTTTTCCATATTATCCTCAACGTAAAGTGTAAGACAAATATTGCTATCTTTAAAATGCTCACAGAATTTATACAGCACTCCGCAGAGAAGAAGATCTTTGTCGTATTCCCTGCCCGAAAGAAAGTCCAGATAAGCTTTTTCGGTATGATACGGGTCGCTTCTCTTGAATTCAAGAGAGGAGATATCCACAAGAATATTTTTTCCGCTCATGGAAAAGATCCTTGAGAGATACTCCTTAAAGCTTTCCGTACTTATCGGCTCGGGAAATATGTTAGCATCGCTTTTTCTACCGCTTTCGGAAAGATCACCCGAGGATATTTCCTCGGTAAGCTCTCTCCAAAGGCTGATCGGATCATCTTGTCGACGCTCACCGAGCATTTCGCAAATATATTCGTAGAGCCCGCTGCCTACCGCAAGATGAAGACCACCAAGAAGGGTCGAAAATCTTTCAAAGTCGGACATTTTTTTGGTTTCGCTCTCCGATATTCCAAAGATTTTTTGAAAGAAATCTTTGTTGTCTTTGTGAAAAATAAGCTGTGCGGGGTTTGTAACAGGTCTGTCACGTTCTTCGGCGATCGACACTATATTTCCAAGCCCCAGGCTTCGCTCAAAAAGTCCTCTTTCATTTACCATAACTGCTCCTCCTTTGAAATCACTACTGACATTATAGCAGATACCGCACTTTTTTTCAAGAAAAATCTGCTATAGCGGAACATTTTTTTGATAAAACTATAGACTTTAAGTGGCAACTGTGGTATAATATAATGTAATTTTATTTTTTGGCGGTGAAATCTTGAAAATATTATCATTATGCCCCGCTTCTTTTGCGTCAAACTGCTACGCCCTTATCTCGGGCGACCGCGCCCTTGTGGTCGATCCCTCGATATCCTGCGAAGCTATTATGAACGCTGTAGCGGCGGAGGGGGCTGTCATTGACGGAATTATCCTCACTCACGGTCATTTCGACCACATTATTTCTGTTGATACCCTGCGAAAGAATGCCTGCGCCCCTGTTATGATCCACAAGGAGGATGCGGAGATGCTGGGAGACGGTCACAAAAATGCCTTCTTCACCTTTTTCGGTAGAGATATGGCTTATGCCCCCGCAGATAAACTGCTTTCCGATGGCGACAAAATAAAGGTCGGAGAGGAGGAGCTTGAGGTAATCCACACCCCCGGACACTCAAAGGGCTCGGTGTGCTACCTTGTGGGTAACATTATGATCACGGGAGATACACTTTTCTCCGACAACGTGGGAAGATGCGATCTCTACGGTGGAAGCGACTCGCTTCTTCGCGACTCGCTTTCAAAGCTTTCAGGCTATGATCCGAAAATAAAGATATATCCCGGTCACGGTCAGTCGGCGTTGCTTCGCGATGCTCTTGACAACGTTGCCTATTTCAGATAAAGACGAAAGGAACAAAAAATGGACACTAAAAAACTTGCTGAACTTCTCTTCCCGAACGTGGATAAGACCCCCGCGGATATGGAGGAGCTTTACCCCAGAAGAAATCTTCCCGAAGGAGCAAAGGTAACAAGGTTTGCTCCCAGCCCCACAGGCTTCGTTCACTTTGGAGGACTCTTCCCTTCAACCGTTGCGGAAAGACTCGCCCATCAGAGCGGCGGTGTTCTCTTCCTCAGAATTGAGGATACAGATGCCCGCAGAGAAGTTCCCGGTGCGGCTGAGGCGCTTATAAAAACTCTTGCGACCTACGGCGTAAATTTTGACGAGGGCGCTATTCTCGACGAAAGCGGAAAGGTATCCGACAAGGGTATTTACGGTCCTTACAAGCAGAGCCTTCGCGGACCTATTTACCACGTTTTCGCCAAGCAGCTTGTAGCCGAGGGCAAGGCATATCCCTGCTTTACCGATGCTTCCGAGCTTGAGGAGCTCCTTTCGGTAAACAAAAAGGAAGAAATAAAGAACACCGACTGGCAGGCTGAAGCCGAGGCAAGACGTGAGCAGATGCTGAAGGCAAGAGAGATCACAATGGAAGAGGTAGAGAAAAACCTTGCGGCGGGTAACCCCTTCGTGCTCAGAATACTCGCTGACGGAGACGGAGAACGAAAGATAAAATTCACCGACCTTGTAAAAGGCAATATGGAGATCCCCGAAAACGACGAGGACTTCGTGCTTCTTAAGTCCGACGGTATCCCCACATATCACTTTGCTCACGCGGTTGACGACCACCTTATGGGTACGACACACGTTATACGCGGTGAGGAATGGCTTCCCAGCCTCGCAAAGCACATTCAGCTTTTCAGATATCTTGGCTTCAAGCTTCCTAAGTTCCTCCACATCGCGCAGATCATGCGACTTGACGAGAACGGAAACAAGAAAAAGCTCTCCAAAAGAGATATGGGAGCAAATATGGATGACTACACCGAAATGGGATACTGCCCCGAGGCTGTCTGTGAGTACGTTATGACCCTCCTCAACTCCAATTACGAGGAGTGGAGAATGCAGAATCCCGACAAGCCTTATACCGACTTCCCCTTCAACATCAAGAAGATGTCGGTCTCGGGTTGTCTCTTTGACTTCGCAAAGCTTGAGGACGTGTCTAAAAACGTAATCTCCAAGATGGATGCCGAAAAGGTCACAAATGAGGTAACAGCCTGGGCTCTCGCATTCGACAAGCCCTTTGGTGAGGTTCTCGCAAACAATAAGGATATGGCAAAGGCTATCTTCTCTATCGGAAGAGGCGGAAAGAAGCCGAGAAAGGATCTTGCTACCTGGAAGGACGCAAAGGGATATATGGGATTCTTCTTCGACGAGTTCTACAGTGTCGAGACAGAATACCCCGAGAAGTTCTCACGCGAGGATATCAAGGCTGTCCTTTCGGAGTTCGTTGAAGGCTTTGATATGAGCGACGATATGAATGTCTGGTTCGACAAGATAAAGGCGATCGCCGAGAAGCACGGATACACCACAGATATGAAGGCGTATAAGGCAGACCCCGATGCCTTCAAGGGCAACGTCGCCGACGTAAGTATGTTCATTCGCCTTGCGGTTACGGGAAAGATGAATTCCCCCGATATGTACGCGGTAATGCAGATACTCGGCAAGGATAAGGTAACCGAAAGAATAACAAAAATGGCAAATACACTTTAAATCTTCAAAAAGGAAGTTAAGATCATGGAAGAAATCATTGCAGGTAATTTTATACACGACATCATCGATGCCGATCTCAGAGAAGATCCCAACATTAAGATCCACACCCGTTTTCCTCCCGAGCCCAACGGATATCTTCACATAGGCTCGGCTAAGGCTATCCTCATAAACTATGAAACAGCAAAGAAATACGGCGGAAAATTCAATCTCCGTTACGACGATACCAACCCCGCAAAGGAAGACACCGAATACGTTGAGTCTATCTACAACGACCTTATGTGGCTCGGAGCTGAGCCCGATGGCGGTATCTTCTACGGCTCGGATTATTTCGACAAATGCTATGAATTCGCTATAAAACTCATCAAGGACGGCAAGGCGTACGTGTGCGATCTCAGCGCCGAGGAGATGAAGGAGTATAGAGGAACACTCACCGAGGCGGGTAAGGAAAGCCCTTACAGGAACAGAACCGTTGAGGAAAACCTTGATCTCTTTGAGAGAATGAAGAACGGTGAATTTCCCGACGGCTCGAGAACTCTTCGCGCGAAGATAGATATGTCGGCGTCCAACATCAATATGCGTGACCCCGCTATCTACAGAATAGTCCACACCTCACACCACCGTCAGGGCGACAAGTGGTGCATTTATCCCCTCTACGACTACGCCCATCCTATTCAGGACGCTCTTGAAGGTATCACATATTCTCTTTGCTCTCTTGAATTTGAAAACCACAGACCTCTTTACGAGTGGGTAATAGACAATATCGGATTTGATCCCAAGCCCAAGCAGAGAGAGTTTGCGAGACTTAACGTAACCAATACCGTTATGTCCAAGAGATATCTCCGTTATCTCGTTGAGAACGATATGGTAGACGGATGGGACGACCCGAGACTCCCCACAATATGCGCTCTCCGCAGAAGAGGCTATACTCCTTCCTCGATCTTCAACTTCGTAAGAGCCGCAGGTGTTTCCAAGGCAAACAGCCTTGTTGATATCGATATGCTTGAGCACTCTATCCGCGAGGAGCTCAACGCTACCGCCGAGAGAAGAATAGCTATTGAAACCCCAATAAAGCTCGTTATCACAAACTATCCCGAGGATAAGACCGAGTATTTTGATCTCCCCAACAATCCTCAGAATCCCGAAGCGGGTACAAGAGCCCTTCCCTTCACAAGAGAGGTATATATCGACGCGTCGGATTTCGCCGAAGTACCGCCTCCAAAGTTCTTCAGACTCAAGCCCGAGGGCGAGGTCAGACTTATGGGCGCTTATATAGTTAAATGCGGCGAGATAATCAAGAACGAGGACGGAAGCATCAAGGAGATCCACTGCACCGCCGATCTCGAAACGAGAAACGGAAATCCCACGGACGGAAGAAAGATCAAGGGTACTATCCACTGGCTCTCAGTTCCCTACGCTAAGGACGCTACACTTATGCTTTACGACAAGCTCTTTACCATCGAAAACGTAAACGCGATCCCAGAGGATAAGACATATAACGACTACCTTAATCCTGAATCCCTCAAGGTCGTAAGCACAGCGAAGGTTGAGCCCTCTCTTGCCGATGCCAAGGCGGGAGAGAGATTCCAGTTCGTCCGCAACGGTTACTTCTGCAAGGATACAAAGCACGAAAACACCTTCAATAGAGTTGTCGGTCTTAAGGACAGCTTCCCCAAAAAATAACGATATAAAATCGTACGCCCACTTAGGGTGGGCGTACGTGAACAGGATTAAGATATGCTCGATTTTGTTTTCGAACCGAAATTTTTCATACCCGCTATCTATATTGCCGCTATTTCCCTGATATCAATTATAGTTTGTTGCTACGACAAATTCGCGGCAAAGCACATTCAGAAGCACAGGACAAGAGAATCGACCCTTCTTGCCCTCAGCGCCCTTGGCGGCTCTGTGGCAATGCTCCTTTGTATGCTTCTTATCAGACACAAGACCAAACACAAAAAGTTTATGATCGGAATTCCGCTCATAATAATACTACAGGTGACTCTTGCTGTCGCGCTTATTATCTTGATATAAGCTACTGAAAGGAAGAAAAAATGAATCAGGATTTCACAAATTTCAGTTTGATATTTCCCGATGCCGCGTCGCAGACCGCTCACTACAGCGGTAAGGACGTTCCGGATATAAATATGTTTGCCCTTGAGGAGCTTGGTCTTCTTGAGGTGTTCAGCCTTAAAAGCAGCGATCTTGACGAGTATTTTACAATGGACCCCAAGGTAATAAAGTACCGTATGGACGTCTTCAGTGATATGCTCGAATGCCCCGAGATCGCCAAGACCCTCAACAGACTCATCCCCATACTTACCGATATTATGGAGCTCAGACGCCTTGAAGCGGATAACGGAGACACATCCTCTTATCTCGAAAGCATAACAGAGATAGAGCTTTATATCTCCTGCATCGAGACCCTTGAAAGCGGTCTTTCCTCTATACGCGGCAAGCTGAGGAGCAGCTCGTTCATTACCCTCGCAGACAGAATACACGAGCTGGCAACCAGCGAATATTACGTCGACCTCAACTCGAAGCTCTCAGAGCTTACAAACAGAGTACGAGAAATAAAAAGCGTCACTATCGGAGTTAATCTCGACTCTCAGCTCCGCCCCTCAAGCGCGGGCGTGCTCTCTATAAACTCGGAGTCCTTCCGCTCGGGCGACGTTATAGATAAGATACTCAGACTCAACTTCAAGGACGATGAATATACCTGTATTGCAGATCTCGTTCCCTTTGGCAAGAAGCAGTCGGAAAATCAGAAAACAGCACTCTCACTTGCCTTCAATTCCGCTATAAACGAGGTCTACAAGCAGTCGCTTCGCTCCTGGAAGAAGATCGTTCAGGCGTACGTTCTCGAGAATACCGATTTTCTCCTGAACCTTATGCCCGAGATCGAATTCCTTGTTAAGGGCACGGAGTTTATGAGACAGCTTGCCGACAGAGGCTGCGCTCTCTGTATTCCCGAGATCGCGGATATCGAAGAAAGATGCTTCCGCGCCACGGGTCTCTACAATCCTTGTGTCGCGCTGAAGGTTGATGATGAGATAGTTACAAATGATATTGCCTTTGATGCTGATAACGCAAGAATTTACGTTTTGACAGGTCCTAACCGCGGAGGTAAATCGGTCATTACCTGCGCTATCGGTATATCCCAGGCGCTTATGCAGCTTGGTATGTTTGTCCCCGCGGATTCGGTTACAATGAGTGTTGCCGATGCGATATTCACTCACTTCCCCACGGGCGCTGACGATACCATAGACAAGGGTAGGCTCGGTGAGGAATGTGCTCGTCTCGGCGAAATATTTGACGCCGTTACAAAATACAGCCTTGTGTTGCTTGACGAATCACTCTCCTCCACAGGCTCGTACGAGGCTTCCTATATAGCCGCCGAGGTCCTTTCGGGTCTCAGCCACGTTGGCTGTAGATGCCTCTTCTCGACTCATCTGCACGAGCTCGCCGCCGAGATAGACGCTATAAATGAAAAAACAGCGCCTGTCGGCGGAGCTGTTATAGACACTCTTGTGGCGGGTATCGAAGAAGGAAAGCGCTCTTTCAAGATCGTAAGAGCAAAACCCGACGGAAAGAGCTACGCAAGGGATATCGCCGATAAATACGGTCTCTCTTACGAAAATATTCTTAAAAAGATAAGCTCCAATTGCTAGAAAGGAGAACACTATATGAAAAATAATGAGTTGCTGAAAATGCTTGAAAACAACGCAAGACTTACAGACAAACAGCTTGCTGTAATGCTTGATAAGGATGAGGCTGAGATATCAGCGGAGATCGATAATCTCGAAGCCAATGGAACTATCCTTGGTTACAAAACGATTATCGACTGGGAAAAAACCGAAAAGGAATCTGTCACGGCAATGATCGAGGTAAGACTCACGCCTCAGAAGGACCGCGGATTTGACAGAGTTGCGGAAAAGATATACAACTACCCCGAGGTGCAGGCGGTCTACCTTATGTCGGGCGCTTACGACCTTTCTGTACTTATCGAGGGAAAGACTATGAAGGAGGTCGCCTTCTTCGTTTCGCAGAAGCTTTCAACCATCGATTCGGTAATTTCCACAGCCACACACTTTGTTCTTCACAAATACAAGGACAAGGGAGTTCTTTACGACACCGCTGAAAAAGATGAAAGGGGAACTTTTAACTGATGATAGATTATAACAAGGTCCTTTCAAAAACAGTTGTCAACACCCCCAAGTCGGGAATCAGAAAATTCTTCGACCTTATGAACACAATGGAGGATGTTGTAGGTCTTACCGTTGGTGAGCCTGATTTTCAGACACCTTGGCACATCAGAGAAGCAGGTATTACAAGCCTTGAAAAGGGCAAAACCTACTATACCGCCAATGCGGGTCTCACAGAGCTTCGCCACGAGATCAATAATTATATGACAAGACGCTTCGGAATATCATATATTCCCGAAAAGGAGGTCATTGTTACCGTCGGCGGCAGTGAGGCAATCGATATTGCCTTCCGATCTGTTATCGAGCCCGGCGACGAGGTCATCGTTCCCACCCCCTCATTCGTCTGCTACGCGCCTCTCGCGAGAATGTCGGGAGCTAATCCCGTTATTCTTGAAACCAAGCTTGAGGACAATTTCAAGATAAACCCCGAAGCGCTGAAGGCAGCTATTACAAGCAAGACCAAGCTGCTCGTTCTTCCCTATCCCAACAATCCCACAGGCGCGATTATGACAAAGAGTGAGCTTGAGGAGATAGCCGAGATCCTTCGCGACACAAATATCCTCGTGCTTTCCGACGAGATCTACGCCGAGCTTACCTACACGGGAGATCATTGCTCGATAGCTTCTCTCGAGGGTATGAGGGAAAGAACCATAATAGCCAGCGGATTTTCCAAGGCATACGCTATGACAGGCTGGAGACTCGGATATATTTGCGCTCCCGCTCCCCTCGCCGAGCAGATGCTGAAGATCCACCAATACGGCATTATGTCCTCCCCCACGACCTCTCAGTTTGCGGCGATCGAGGCACTGAGAAACGGAGACGACGACATAGCTATGATGCGCGACGAATATAACCGCCGCCGCAGATATATCTATAACGGACTCAAGAGCATAGGTATCGATTCCTTTGAGCCCGAGGGCGCATTCTATATCTTCCCTAAGATAGGCGAATTCGGAATATCGGGTGAAGAATTCTGCAGCAAGCTCCTTTACGACTATAAGTGCGCTATCGTTCCCGGTAACGCATTCGGAGAAAGCGGAGACGGATTTGCGAGAATATCCTACGCATATTCTATAAAGCATATCACACAGGCACTTGAACGTATCGAGGCGTTTGTGCAATCCTTGAAAAAATAAAAGCTCGGGGCTGTCACATCATTATTCGTATGTGACAGCCCCGTTTCTATATTCTCTTGGAGATTGCCCCATCTGCCGCTTGAAGGTTCTGCTGAAAAGCTGCGGATCATCATATCCCACAAGAGCACCAATCTGCTTGATATTCATATCGGTATTGCAAAGATAGTCGCAGGCGATCCTTACGCGAAGGGAGATTATATATTCTGAGGGAGACATTCCCATAAGCTCGTTAAAGATCACAATATATCTTGAGTTGCTCAGATTTTCAATTCTTGCAAGGTCGGGAATTCTGAGATTTGTGTTATAGGCAGAATGAATATATCCGAGAGAACGCTCAAGTGTTCGTCCTATGGGCATTTCCCCTTCGATAGACGAAGAAACGGTAAGCAAAAGATGCTCAAGAGCACAGCCGAGCTCTCTGTCTCTCAGAGCGCCTCTTTTCTCAAATATTTCAAATATACGGTTAAATTCTATATGGATGCTGTTATCGGATCTCAGCTTTGTGATCAAAGGGAGAGGAGAGAGACCTATCTCGGAAAGAAGCATCGATGCGTAAGATCCTGTAAAATGTACCCAATAATATGAGAGCTCACTGTCCGCGCGATAGCAATATTTATAGTGATATTTAGGCGGAAAAAGAATTATATTTCCCGCCTCCACCACCTCGGCGCTCTTTTGCATATCTATTTCCATTGCTCCGCGCAGCATATATATAAGGTAATAATCCTCCCTCCCCGAAGGATTGTCGGTAGTAAAAGGTATGGTAGCCGATAGTTTCCCCGCGCAGTTCACCGTTAATGGATACTTATTGGATTCATTGCTGCACAGATCTAGGCTGTTTTTTGTGCTGAGATCATCAAAGGCATAATAACAAAGTGATTTCAAAACGTCACCTCTCAAAACAGTAAAATAGTCCACTTTTTCAGTAAAATATTTAATGGACATTTGCTTGAATTTATTATATAATATTACCATAATCTTGTCAAGTCAAAAATCAAATTTACATATTCGGAGAAAAAAATGAACAAAAACTTTGATATAAATAAAGCATTGTCGGCTTTTTTTAAGGATACCCCCTCATACTGTCAGCCCTACGGAAACGGTCATATCAACGATACCTTTTTAGTGGTTGCCGACAAACGATACATTATGCAGAGAATGAATACAGATATATTTCCCTGCACCGAGAAGCTGATGGAAAATATCCTCGGCGTTACCGAGCATATAAGAAAAAAGACCGCCGAGCTTCACGGTGACGTTTCCCGTTCGACTCTTGCGGTCTGTCCAACACTCTCGGGTCTCCCCTTCTTCCGAGACAGCGACGGCAACTGTTGGAGGGTTTATGAATTCACGGAGGGCACGGTATCTCTTGAAGCTGTACGTTCCAAAGAGGATTTTTACAATTGCGCCGAAGCCTTTGGAAGATTCCAACAGCTTCTCTCAGATTATCCCGCCGAAGAACTCTACAGTGTGATACCCAACTTTCACAATACTCCCGTAAGATATAACAATCTCATAAACGCGATTAAAAAAGATACGTACGGTCGCCTTGCGGAGGTCTCTCCCGAGGTTGATTTCGTCAAGGCAAGAGAGAGCTTTTGCCACACGCTTGAACATGCTTTTTCCGAGGGTACGCTTCCCCTTAGAGTCACCCATAACGACACAAAGCTCAATAATATTCTTTTTGATGAAAAAAGCGGAGAAGCCATCTGCGTAATAGATCTTGACACCGTTATGCCCGGGTACTCTGTAAACGATTTCGGTGATTCGATACGCTTCGGCGCGAACACCGCCGCCGAGGACGAGACCGATCTTTCAAAGGTCTCACTTGATCTCGATCTCTTTGAGGCATACGCCAAGGGATTTATCAAGGGCTGTGGCGGTAAGCTGACAGAAAAGGAGCTCGAGCTCCTCCCTGTGGGCGCTATGATGATGACTCTTGAATGCGGTATGAGATTCCTTACCGACTATCTCGAGGGAGACGTTTATTTCAAAACACACCGTCAATGTCACAATCTTGACCGAGCAAGAGCTCAGTTCGCGTTGGTGGCAGATATGGAGCGCAAGAAAACACAAATGGACAACATAATCCTAAAGCTAAAAACAGAAGGAAGGAATTAATTATGGAAAGAAAAAAGATTTTAGTCATTGGCGGAGGATTGCGCGGCAAGACATACTCTACAATTGCCTTTAAGAATTCCGAAAAGTTTGAGGTCGTCGCCCTTGCAGAACCAATAAAGGAGCGTCGTCTATACCTACAAAAGGCGTTGAACCTCCCCGACTCAATGGTATTCGAAAGCTATGAGCCATTGCTCGAAATGCCGAAATTCGCCGACGCCGTCGTTATCGCGACAATGGATAGAGATCATTTTATTCCTGCTATGGCGGCCATCAAAAAAGGCTATCACCTTCTGCTTGAAAAACCGATATCACCCATCCCCGAGGAATGCTTTATGATAGAGGAAGCGGCAAAAAGAAAAGGCGTCCACGTACTTGTGTGCCATGTACTCAGATATACGCCCTTCTTCAGGGCGTTGAAAAGTGTCATAGATGAAGGTATGCTTGGAAGAATAATCAGCATCCAGCATGAAGAGCCCGTTGGAAATGTTCATCAGTCCCACAGTTTTGTTAGAGGTAATTGGGCGAACAGCGACGAAAGCTCGTCAATGATACTTCAGAAATCCTGCCACGATATGGACATTCTTCAGTGGCTTATCGGAAAGAACTGCCTGAGAGTCCAAAGCTTTGGTTCACTTAGTTACTTCAAAAGAGATAACGCTCCCGAGGGTTCGCCCGAATACTGCATCGACGGCTGTCCTCACGCCGATGAATGTGAATACAATGCAGTAAAGCTCTATCTTGACGACAAAAACAACGACTGGTTCAGAACTTCCTCTTCAAAAAGCTACACACCGACCGACGAGGATGTAGAAAGAGCCCTTCGAAATACCGAGTATGGAAAATGCGTCTTTAAATGCCGTAACAATGTTGTAGATCATCAAGTCGTTAACCTTGAGTTCGAGGACGAAATAACCTGCACCTTCAGTATGTGTGCCTTTTCAAGAGGAGCGAGAAGGATAAAGATAATGGGTACTGGCGGCGAGATAGTCGGCACTATGGGTCAGCCCACTCTGTCCTACACAAACTTTAAGACAAAGAGATCCGAGGAGATCCGTATTGCCGACAAAATTGTGGATGACACGATAGTCGGCGGACACGGAGGCGGTGACAGTGGCATCATCCACGCATTCTACGACCTGCTCTGCGGAAGGGAGAACATTTCCCTTTCCGATGTTTCGGTCTCGGTAAATAACCATATCATCGCCTTTGCCGCCGAACGCTCACGGGTTGAGGGACGAGTGGTGGAGATCTCCGAATATAATCGTTAACCTTTACTTTTCGAAGCCGTGAATAAATCCCGTAACGTCGGCTGAGCAGATATCTCCGCCTATAACACGGTTTCTGTAAATTATCAGATTTGCGTAAACAGTTCCATCGTAGCCGTTGTAATTCGTGATCTCATATGTATAACGCATTACGTTCTTTTTCTTGTACTTGGAAAGGTCGAGTCCCTGACGCTTCTGTATCTCGTTATATCCCGTGAACACCTTGTCGAATTCGTTCGGGATCGTCACCTCGGAGGCTGTGACGGCTTCTGCCTTGACCTCCCAGCCGAACTGAGAAAGGAATTCTATTCGGTCTTCGTTAGTCTTGATCTTATCATAGCTGATACTCGCATCCTTAGACACGGTTTGGTCAACAACAGAATCTCCGTAATCGGGAACAAACGCTATAAGGGTAATAAGTGCCACAAGGGCAACGCAAATGACCGCAAAAAACTTTATTGTACTTGCGCGTAAAGAATAAATAAACATAGAGAAATCCCTCCAAAATATAATTCATTAGAATTATATTGGAGGGATATCCTTTTTATGACGGATTTTAAAGTCCTCTGCCAAAATTGAGCTTTCGCTCATGGGCTCTTATACTATGAACAAGTCCCATTATAATATAAAGGGCAAGCATAGACGATCCGCCCGCGCTCATAAACGGAAGCGTTATACCGACAACGGGTATCAGCGCAAAACACATACCGATGTTCTCAAGGGTCTGCAATATAAATATCGCTCCGATGCCAAAGCACATAAGTCGCCCGACATTATCGGAAATATGGAGCGCAATATAAAATATTCGCACAACTATCACAAGGAGGGCGATGAGCACGAGCGTGCCTCCGAAAAATCCGAATTTCTCACAAACCGTGGCGAAAATAAAATCAGTGTGCGAGGCGGCAAGATCCTCGTATACCTCACCGCCTAAAAGTCCTTCGCCGAAAAATCCTCCTCGAGATATAGCGTCAACGCTCATAAGCGGCTGTCTGCCGTATCCGAAGGGATCGAGCTCGGGATTGAATCCATAGATTATTCTGTCCTGCTGATACGGTGCGAGCATATCCCACAAAAACGGGAGCGCGACACAGGCAGCTATCAAGAATCCGAGGAAATACCAAAGTGAGAGTCCACCGCAGAAAAGCATTACGGCTATTATCCCAAGATACACAAGGGAAACACCCAGATCGCCCGACACAAGTATAAGTCCGACTATAAGCCCCGCATGGCAGATAAGCAAAAGAACTGTCACGGGCTTATTTATTTTATCTCTCACGATATCGATATGCTTGGCAAAGGAACAGACAAAGGTTATTTTAACAAACTCCGAGGGCTGGATCATCGGTCCTGAGGGCCAGAGTCTGAGCCAGCTTTTGTTTGCCGTGTCCATATTCTCTCCGCTCTTACCTATAATAAGCGTCAGAGCGAGAAGCGCCGCCGACGCAACGAGCATAAAGAGCCAGAATCGATCCACAAAGAAGCTGTAATTAACGTTTGCGATCACAAGCATCATTAAAAGTCCTACCACCGTCATCGCGATCTGCATCTTAAGCTTGCTCTGCCCAAAGTTATCTACAGCGCCGAATATCGTCAATATACTGAAAAGCGAAAGAAAGGCAGTAGATCCAAAAAGCACGGGATCAAGCTGCTTTATTATATTTAATAACGGTGATCCTCGCCGTCTCATCTCTGCCTCCTATTTTTTTGGGGAGAAATCCTTATAAAAATTTCTCCCCTCTTCTTGTCTATTAATACTGTCTTCCCCAAACCACCATATGCTTTGCGGGTTTTCCACAGCATACGCAGGTATCGGCGATGTGATCCTCAACAAAGGGAATGCAACGGGACTTAACTCCGCCCGTCTCCTCCTTGAGCTTATCCTCACACTCAGCGTCTCCACACCACATTGCCTTGATAAATCCCGGACGGTTCTCGGCAATTTCAAGGAATTCCTCGTGGTTATGGGCAACACTTGTCTTCTCCGCAAGGTTTCTTGCCGCTCTGTCGTAAAGCTCCTTGTGAACGTTTGCGAGAGCCTTCTCAACCTCTTCAACGATGTTATCAAGGGATACGGCTACCTTTTCTCTCGTTACACGGCTTACAAGAACGCAGGAATTATTCTCAATATCTCTCGGTCCGAGCTCGAGACGAACGGGAACGCCCTTCATCTCGTACTGGCTAAACTTCCAACCTGTTGAGTAATCGCTGTCGTCAAGCTTGACTCTGAACTTCTCGCAAAGCTCGTTCTTAAGTGCCGTTGCTCTTTCAAGAACGCCCTCCTTGTGCTGAGCGATCGGAATGATGGCAACCTGAATGGGAGCTACCTTAGGAGGAAGTATAAGACCGTTATCATCTCCGTGAGTCATTATGATCGCGCCTATCATTCTTGTGGATGCGCCCCAAGAGGTCTGATGGGGATAGCGGATCTTGTTCTCTCTGTCTGTAAAGGTAATATCGAATGCCTTCGCGAATCCGTCGCCGAAATAGTGTGACGTACCGCCCTGAAGAGCCACGCCGTTGTGCATCATGGGTTCGATGGTATAGGTCTCCTTAGCTCCCGCGAACTTTTCCTTCTCGGTCTTACGTCCCGTAACAGCCGGAATAGCAAGAGTTTCACTGTAGAAATCCTCATAAACCTTGAGCATCTGAAGTGTCTCTTCCCTTGCCTCTTCCTCAGTCTCGTGCATTGTGTGACCTTCCTGCCAAAGGAATTCCGAGGTGCGGAGGAAGGGACGAGTGGTCTTCTCCCAACGAACAACGTTACACCACTGATTATAGAGCTTGGGAAGATCTCTGTAGGAGTGGATAATATTCTTATAATGGTCGCAGAAGAGCGTCTCCGACGTAGGGCGCACAATAAGTCTCTCGGCGAGCTTATTCTGACCGCCCATAGTTACTATAGCGCACTCGGGAGCAAAGCCCTCAACGTGGTCCTTCTCCTTCTGAAGAAGGCTTTCGGGGATAAACATAGGCATATATACGTTCTCGTGTCCAAGTCTCTTGAAGCGAGCGTCCATATCGTGCTGCATATTTTCCCATATTGCGTATCCGTAGGGGCGGATTATCATACAGCCCTTAACTCCCGAATAATCGGCAAGCTCCGCCTTTTTTACAACGTCTGTATACCATTGAGCAAAATCAACGTCCATAGATGTGATCTGCTCAACCATTTTCTTATCGTTTGCCATTTTTAATATCCTTTCTGAAATAAAAATACACATTATCATCCATAATAATATATTATATAACATCTCGACGTTATTGTCAAGAGATTAGGGGGATAAAAGTGAAAAAAGAGGCAGAAAAAGATAGTGTAAGCAACATTTTGGGAATAAATTTTGACGGCTCGGGAAACCAAAGGATAAAGGAAAAGGCGGCTGCGGCACTCAATGGTGTATCGGGGAAACGTATATTCACGCCCAACGTTGAGATTCTTCACAGATGTCATATATCGGACGAGCTCAGGTCGCTTATCAATTCAGCTGACATTGTAATTCCCGACGGCGCGGGGGTTATACTCGCATCAAAACTGCTAAGAGGGTCGCTCACAGAAAGGTTTGCGGGGATAGATATGGGAGAATACCTTCTCTCCTTAGCCGATGAAAGCTCTCTCAGGGTCTTTCTTCTCGGTGGTGAGGAAGGGGTTGCCGAGAGAGCGGCGACTCGACTTTCGGCTAAATATCCCAACGTGATCTTTTGCGGAACACATCACGGTTTTTTTGAAAAAAACGGAGAGGAAAATGATGCCGTCGTGAATGAGATAAACCGTGCCTTACCGCATATCCTTTTTGTCTGTCTGGGATTTCCGTGTCAGGAAAAATGGATAAACGAAAATTACAGGCGTATCCCTTCCCTGCGACTTACAATAGGACTTGGAGGCAGCCTCAACGTATGGTCGGGAAGGATCAGACGCGCACCAAAGATATTCAGACAAATTTACCTCGAATGGCTTTGGAGAATTCTGCAACAGCCCCAAAAAATAAGTTTTTTTCTTACTCTTCCGTCTTTTCTTTTCACAGTCATAAAGGAAAGACAACGAATCCTCCATCCTTCTCACAGCAAACCGCCAATAGCTCCAAAAGGATAATAATGCAAAATGTCATTTATTTTTAGTTTTTATGACAAGAATTGTGCAAACTGACAAAATTGATAAATTTTAATCAAACCCCTTGTATATTTGCGGAAAATGAGTTAAAATATATAATTGAGGAAACGTGGCTTGGCGTTCTGTCTTGCCCCTTTCATACAAAGAAAAAAATTTTTTATTATAAAATGGAGGATTTTTACCATGTCAGTAAAAGTTGCTATTAACGGCTTTGGCCGTATCGGACGTCTTGCTTTCAGACAGATGTTCGGCGCAGAGGGCTACGAGGTAGTTGCTATCAACGACCTTACCGCTCCTAAGATGCTCGCTCACCTTCTGAAGTACGACACAGCTCAGGGCAAGTACGCTCTCGCTGACACCGTTTCCGCTGATGACACAAGCATCACAGTTGACGGTAAGACAATCAAGATCTATGCTGAGAAGGACGCTGCTAACTGCCCTTGGGGTGAGCTTGGTGTTGACGTTGTTCTCGAGTGCACAGGCTTCTACTGCTCCACAGAGAAGTCGATGGCTCACATCAACGCAGGCGCTAAGAAGGTCGTTATTTCCGCTCCCGCAGGAAAGGATCTTAAGACCATCGTTTACAGCGTAAACGAGAAAACTCTCACAGCTGATGACAAGATCATCTCTGCTGCATCCTGCACAACAAACTGCCTCGCTCCCATGGCTAAGGCTCTTAACGAGTACGCACCCATTCAGAGCGGTATTATGACAACTGTTCACGCTTACACAGGTGACCAGATGATCCTTGACGGTCCTCACAGAAAGGGTGACCTCCGCCGCGCACGTGCTGGCGCACAGAACATCGTTCCTAACTCCACCGGTGCTGCAAAGGCTATCGGACTTGTTATCCCCGAGCTCAACGGCAAGCTCATCGGTTCTGCTCAGAGAGTTCCTACCTGCACAGGTTCTACAACAATTCTTGTTGCTGTTGTTAAGGGCAAGGACGTTACAGTTGAGGGAATCAACGCTGCTATGAAGGCTGCTGCTTCCGCTTCCTTCGGTTACAACACAGACGAGATCGTTTCTTCCGACGTTATCGGTATGACATACGGTTCTCTCTTCGATGCAACTCAGACAATGGTTGCTAAGATCGATGACGACACATATCAGGTACAGGTTGTTTCTTGGTACGACAACGAGAACTCCTACACAAGCCAGATGGTTCGTACGATCAAGTACTTCGCAGAGCTCAACTAATCATATAGTAAAAAAGACCTCTCTTCATTGCGAAGAGAGGTCCTTTTTAATAAGAAAGAGGCTGTCTCAAATTTTGTTTTTGAGACAGCCTCTTTTAGTGTACAGTCAGATTTGAGCAAGAAGCGTCGCTCTTCGGGGAATTCGGTCTTACCAAATGTAACAGCACCTTTTATTTACGTACAATCAAAATATACCCAAGCGAGTATTGCCTGAACAAGCATCTGTGTCTGGAATGAGGGCTGTAAAAGTGCCGTGATGAAATTTGCCGCGGAGAGTATGCAAACGATAACCGCGAAAACTCTGCAAACGTCGATCTTAACCTTGAAAAGTCCCATAATTCCCGTGACAAACATCAAAACACCAACGGCACAGGATAGTATTCCCGATACGTCAAACTCAAGCAGAAGCTCGAGGGTTCTGATGACCGAATCAAGTCCAAAAGCAATAAATACAAGGCTTATAAGTATTCTTGTTAATTGAGCTTTTCCCTTTTTAGCCATAGCGTTCTCCTATTAATACGCGAGTACGTTATCAATATAGCTCTTAAGATCTGCTATCGGAATTCTTACCTGCTCCATTGTGTCTCTGTCACGAACGGTTACGCAACCGTCTGTTTCGGAATCAAAGTCATATGTGATGCAAAGAGGTGTTCCGATCTCGTCCTGACGGCGATATCTCTTACCGATAGATCCTGCCTCGTCAAACTCAACGTTAAAGTACTTCGCAAGCTCGTCATATACCTCTCCTGCCTTCTCGGAAAGCTTCTTGGAAAGAGGAAGAACTGCTGCCTTAACGGGAGCGAGGAACGGATGGAGGTGAAGTACAACGCGAACGTCGTTCTTCTCAGCGTCGATGACCTCTTCGTCATATGCCTCAACGAGGAACGCGAGAGCGACTCTGTCCGCTCCGAGAGAAGGCTCAACAACGTAAGGAACGTATTTTTCATTGGTTTCGGGATCGAAGTACATCATATCCTTACCGCTGTGGTTAGCGTGCTGTGTGAGGTCATAATCGGTTCTGTCGGCTACGCCCCAAAGCTCTCCCCAACCGAAGGGGAAAAGATACTCAAAGTCGGTCGTTGCCTTGGAGTAGAAGCAAAGCTCCTCAGGGCTATGATCGCGAAGCTTGAGATTTTCGGGCTTCATTCCGAGATCGAGAAGGAACTTTTCGCAATAGTCCTTCCAGAATTTGAACCATTCAAGGTCTGTTCCGGGCTTACAGAAGAACTCAAGCTCCATCTGCTCGAACTCTCTTGTTCTGAAGGTAAAGTTACCGGGGGTGATCTCGTTTCTGAAGGACTTACCTATCTGGCATACGCCGAAGGGAAGCTTCTTACGTGTTGAACGCTGAACAGACGCAAAGTTAACGAAGATACCCTGAGCCGTCTCGGGACGGAGATAAAGCTGTGTGGTAGAGTCCTCGGTTACACCCTGATACGTCTTGAACATAAGGTTAAATTTCTTGATATCGGTAAATTCTGTGCTTCCGCAATCGGGGCAGACAATTCCCTTTTCTTTGATATAAGCAGCCATCTCGTCGAAGGTCCAACCTGCGGGGTTATCCTCAAGACCGTTCTGGAAAGCATACTCCTCGATAAGCTTATCCGCTCTGTGGCGCACCTTACAAGCCTTACAGTCCATAAGGGGATCGGAAAATCCGCCAACGTGACCCGAAGCTACCCAGGTTTCGGGGTTCATAATGATCGCGCTGTCGAGTCCGACATTATATTTGCACTCCTGAACGAATTTCTTCCACCAAGCCTTCTTTACGTTGTTCTTGAATTCAACACCGAGAGGGCCGTAGTCCCAGGAGTTTGCGAGACCGCCGTAGATCTCAGAGCCGGGGAAAATAAAGCCTCGGTTCTTACAGAGGGCAACGATCTTCTCCATCGTTTTATTCTTGTTTTCCATAGTTTTTACACACCTTTCTAAAAACAGAAAATATTATTATAAACAAATTTAATTCTATCACAGAAATCGAATATTGTCAAGTATTTATTTACCTGCAATGCTCATATTTCTCACAAGTATCTCGGGAGCGCCGTAAGAGGTGAAGCAGGAAGGAAGTCCGAAGGTCACCTCGGAGGATATATCCTCAACCGACTTCAAGAGCTCAAAGAAATTACCCGCAACGGTAAAGGACTTAACAGCCTCGGCTATCTTTCCGTCCCTTATACGGAAGCCCTCTGAGTCGATAGAGAAATCTCCCGTAACAGCGTTTGCTCCTGCATGGAGACCCTTTAGGGCGGTTATATATATTCCGTCCTTAACTGTTGCGCAAAGCTCCTCAAAGGTCTTTTTACCGCCCTCTATATAGAAGCTGTAGGGCGCGATAGTCACAGGCTCTGCATATACGCTTCTCTGCCCGTTAGCAGTCGATTCTCTTCCCGCCTTCATAGCGCTTGTAAGATCGTAAAGAAGGGTGTTAAGAACGCCATTTTCGATAACGGTCTTTCTGTAGGTAGCAACGCCCTCACCGTCAAACGAGGTCTGCGCCGCGCAGCCTTCTCTTCTCGGATCATCAACTATAGTTACGCAATCCGAGGCGATCTTCTGTCCCTCCTTACCCGCGAGTAAGGAAAGACCGAGCTGTGCGCTTCTTCCCGAAAATACCGAGCTGAAGGTCGAGAGAAGGGCTCTCGTCTGCTTTGAGGAGAATATAACGTCGTATTTTCCGCTCTCTACCTCCTTTGCGCCAAGCTTTGCTATAGCTCCGTCAACGGCTTTTTTGGAGAGCGCAAGGGTGGTATCGTCGTCAAGCTTATCTGTTGACTCAAAGCTCTCCTCCGACTCCCCGTCGCGATTTATAACCGCCTGAACGTAAGCACCTACCGTTTTATACTTATTTTCAAGATCGAGTCCCTTCGAGTTTATAAGTCTGAACTCGGATTCGCCCGAAAAAACGTAGCTCTGAGTTCCATCGGTAACAAGCTCACTGACACCGTAGGTATTCTCCTGCATTTTCAGCGCCTTTTCCTTTATCTCAGCAGCACCGGGTATCTTGATCTCGGGCATATTTGTTTTTTCATAGGAGCTTGAGCCCTCAAAAATAATTGCGGGATCGTCACTCTCGATAATTCTCGCGTTTGCCTCAGCGCGCTTGACGATAGCTCTCATCTCCTCGGGGGTGATAAGCTCACTCGAAGCCGAGCCCATTTTACCGTCAACGACACAACGGAAGCAAGCGCCTCCCGATACGCCGTAAGCAAAAGCCGAGATCTCATTTTTCAGTGTTTCTGCCGAGACCGAGGAATCCGAGGTATAGAAAAGCTCGTATTCGGTAAGTCCAAGCTCGCTTGCGGCATCAAAAACAGTTTGCTTTATATCTTCAAATTTCATAAAAAAGCCACCTTTCTCTATCATCTGCCGCCAACGGTAATATTCTTGACTCGGATAAGCGGCTGACCCACGTCTGTGGGTACGCTTCCGCTCGAAGAGCCGCATACGCCCTGACCAAAATCAAGGTTTTGTCCGACCATATCAATATCCATCAATATCTGTGAGCCCGTTCCGATAAGTGACGCGCCTCTTACCGCCTCGCATATCTTACCGTTACGAACCATATATCCCTCTCTTACCGAGAAGTTAAACGCGCCTGTGAGGGGATTAACAGATCCACCGCCCATTTCCTTGGCATAGAGTCCGTATTCAATAGACGCGATTATATCCTCGTTCTTATCAGGTCCATTATCGATATAGGTATTTGTCATTCTCGAGGTCGGTTCAAAGGTATAGGATTGACGGCGGCTATTACCCGTCATCGGCATACCCATTCTTCTCGATCCAAGTCTGTCTATCATATAATTCTTGAGAATTCCGTTCTCGATAAGCACGTTTCTCTGCGTGGGTGTTCCCTCGTCGTCGATGTTCACCGATCCCCAGGCATTCTTTATCGTTCCGTCATCAATTGCCGTTACTTTATCGGAGGCGATCTTCTGCCCGAGCTTTCCGCACATTTCACTCATTCCGACTCCCACCTGAGTCGCCTCAAGAGAGTGACCGCAAGCCTCGTGGAAAATAACTCCGCCAAATCCGTTTTCAATTGCGACCGTCATCTGACCCGCCTTGCAATATCCCGCTCCGAGGTTGACCATTGCCTGTCTTGCGGACTTCTCACCTACAGCCTTGGGAGAGAAAAGCTCAAAGAGCTCAAGCCCCATAGAGCGCCCCGGGGCGCAAGAGCCCGACTGGTTTTCATTTCCGTCAGACGCTGTAGAATTAACAACAATTCTCGTTGAGGTATGCTTATCCCCAACAAGAAGTCCTTCGCTGTTTGCGACAAGTATTTCACGCTCGGTATCCAAAAAGTTACCAAGCACCTGAACGATAGCCTCGTTATGGTCGTGAGCCGCAAAGCAAGCCTCCTTCAGAATATCGGTCTTGACCTTAGCCTCGGCACTTGCGGGGTCTACCTTTACACTGTGGATATCCACAACGCTCTTGGGAGTGAGGCAAAGCGACAGCGCGCCCTTACTCTCACCAAAAGCTTCTGCAACCGAACGAGCGCACGAAAGAAGTCCCTCACGGCTTATATCGGTCGTCGACGCGTATATCGTACGTGTTCCGCTGAATATGCGAATTCCGACCCCCGAAAGGTAATTATCGATTACTCTGTCGATCTTTTTATCTATAAATCTTATAACGTTGCTTCTTGTTCTTTCGGCAAATACCTCGGCAAAATCCGCACCGCTGGACATTGCCACACCGAGTATCTCCTCTATAAGCTTTTTATCAAGCATAATGCCTCCAAAATCACATTAGTTTTCAGAACGCTCACCGAGAATGAGTCTGTATTTCTGATAGAAGCTCTCGAAATATCCACCCTCAAGTGCTTTTCTTATCTCTCTTGTGAGGTTATTGTAAAAATAAAGATTATGGGCAACGGCAAGTCTCATTCCGAGAGACTCCTTCGCCTTTATAAGGTGTCTTACGTAGGAGCGGCTGTAGTTTCTGCAAGCGGGACAACCGCAATTTTCGTCAAAGGGTCTGGGATCTTTTGCGTATTTTTCATTCAGCAGATTCATCTTTCCGTGCCAGGTGAAGAGATTTCCGTGTCTCGCGTTACGGCTGGGCATTACGCAGTCGAAGAAATCGACTCCCATATGCACTGCCTCGAGAATATTGCAGGGTGTTCCGACTCCCATAAGGTATCTGGGCTTATTCTTTGGCATATAGGGCTCTACAGCGTCGATTATCCGATACATCTCCTCTGTTTCCTCGCCGACCGCAAGTCCGCCGATCGCGTAACCCGCAAGGTCAAGCTCGGATATTCTCTTCATATGCTCTATACGGAGATCCTCGTAAGTACCGCCCTGGTTTATTCCGAAAAGAAGCTGATTTTTATTTATCGTTTCGGGCAGAGAGTTGAGTCTGTCCATTTCCGCCTTGCATCGCTCAAGCCATCTCGCGGTCCTCTCGCAGGATCTTTTTACATAATCATAGGGAGCGGGGTTTTCGACACATTCGTCAAATGCCATAGCTATGGTAGATGCGAGATTTGACTGGATCTGCATACTCTCCTCAGGGCCCATAAAAATTCGCTTTCCGTCGATATGAGAAGCAAATCTGACACCCTCCTCGGTTATTTTGCGCAGCTGCGCCAGAGAAAATACCTGAAATCCGCCACTATCGGTGAGTATCGGTCTTTCCCAATTCATAAACTTGTGAAGTCCGCCCATTTCGTGGATCAGCTTATCACCAGGGCGTATATGCAGATGATAGGTATTTGAAAGCTCAACCTGACAGTCAAGATCAATAAGCTCTCTGGAGGAAACTCCTCCCTTGATTGCGGCACAAGTACCTACGTTCATAAACACTGGAGTCTGTATATCTCCGTGAACAGTGTGCATCACGCCTCTTCTGGCACGTCCGTCTGTTGCGATTATCTCAAACATTTTTATCTCCTTAACATCTTTCGAACTGATGGTCAATTTTTTTCTTCGACAGCTCCATAGCTACGGGTCTGCCGTGTGGACAGAAGGTAATATCGGGAAGCTCCATAAGCTTATCCACAAGCCACGCCACGTACTCGGGCGGATATTCTCTGCCCGCCTTGATAGCCGCCTTGCAGGAAGCCTGATAAAGGGCTTTTTCAAAGATAATGTCTCTCGTCAGCATAGCCGTGCCCGTATTATTTTTCATTCTGTCCGCCATAACTGCGAGCATATCCGAAACCGCCTCAAGGCTGACACCCTCGGGAACTGCGGTAACGTTCACGGTATACTTTCCCGTCTCAAATTCAAATCCAACCGCCTCGATCTCCTTGCGGAATTCATTAAGCGCCGAAACCTCTGTGCTGGTCATCATTATTTCAAGTGGCAGAAGCAAAAGCTGTGACGTAGGCGCTCCCTGCTTCATTCCCGCCTTCAGCTGTTCAAATATCACTCTCTCGTGAGCGGCATGCTTATCCACAAGCAGCATTTTTTCTCCAAGCTCCACAACAACGTATGAGTTAAAGACCTCACCGACTATTCTGTAGCCAAGCTTTTTAGGTGCAGGAGCTTCCTCCTCTATCTTTGGCAGGTCTGTCTTTTCAATATCTGCCGTCATTTGAGGCTCGACCGCAGCGGCTGTCGCCGTCGGAATTTCAGGTTCAGGCTTTGGAGCTATCTCATTTGATATTTGTTCAAAGCTCGGTCTCTCCTCAGGCTGAATTTTCATTTCAGCTTTATTTTCGCTCTTTGGGTGTGCTTCTGACCTTGATTCTTTTTTCTCCTCGGACTTTTCCGCGGGGTTTTCCTGCTTCTTTTTGACGCTTCCCTTTCCTCCAAGGTACTCCTTCGCGTACTCCTCGGCGGTCATTCTGACGAATTTATCGGTACTCTGCTTTGTCCCGCTGACATTTTCGGAATGAAAAAGCTCTGCGGATATCTGCCTTTTTTTCAGCGACTCCTCACGCTTATCAGCGATTGCCACCTGACTGTCCGAAACTCTTCCCGTAAAATGATTTGTCTTTGAAACCGAAAAATCGGGGCGGGTCACGTTTTCCTCAAGGGCGTTTCTGACCGCGTAATATATAGCCTCAAAAACAGGCTTCTCATTTGAGAACTTGACCTCAAGCTTTGCGGGGTGAACGTTGACGTCAACGCTCATCGGATTAACAGTTATATAAAGCACACAGCAGGGGAATTTTTCGGGCGGTATGTATGATGTGAACGCCTGTTCTATTGCAGCGCAGGCTGTTTTACTCTTAACATATCTGCCATTGATGAAGAAATTCTGATAATTTCTGTTGGCTCTCACGTTGTCGGACCTACCGATAAAGCCGTTTATCGATATTCCCTCGCCCTCTCCCTTTACCTCGATCAGCTTTGACGCAAAATCCCTTCCGAAGACCGAATATATGGTATTTTTGAGATTTCCGTCTCCCACCGTTTCAAGGCGGACGTTTCCGTCGACTATGAGTCTGAATGCGATATGCGGCTTTGAGAGAGCTATCTTCTCTACCGCCGCCGACACCGCCGCCGCCTCGGTCACGTCCTTTTTGAGAAACTTTCTTCTTGCGGGTACGTTGGCGAAGAGATCCTCAACGATAACGCTCGTACCGTCTGAGGCTGCTCTTTCGTATATACCCAGGATCTCACCGCCTCTCGAATCAAGCATAGCTCCCGAGACAGCGTCCTTTGTTTTTGATATTATTCTGAGATGCGACACCGACGCGATCGCCGCAAGTGCCTCTCCTCTGAAGCCGAGAGTGAGTATACCGTCAAGGTCCTCAGCCTCCTTGATCTTACTCGTTGCGTGTCGTCTTATGGCAATGGGAAGATCCTCTGCCTCCATACCGCAGCCGTTGTCGGTAACGCGCATAAAGGTAACGCCGCCGTTCTGTATCTCGACGGTTATTCTGTCAGCCCCGGAATCTATTGCGTTTTCAAGAAGCTCCTTTATGACCGAGGCGGGTCTGTCGACCACCTCTCCCGCGGCTATAAGGTTCGCTACCGCGAATGAAAGCACGTTTATTTTTCCCATTTACTCACCTCTGTTGCTTAACGCAACCTTATTTAAGTCTTTTCTGAAGATTGAAAAGGAAGCTCATTGCCTCGTATGGCGAAAGAGTATTTATATCAACCGCCTTAAGATCCTCAATGACCTGATCCTGAATACAGTCGTCAAAGGTTATCAGTGTGTCGTCCTTTTCCTCTTCCTTTGCCTTAGAGGTAGAAAGGGCGCGTGAGGTCTCCTCCACCGATGCGAGGACCTCCTTTGCTCTCTTTATTACCTCATTTGGGATACCCGCCAGCTTCGCCACCTCGATACCGTAGCTGTCGTCGGTATGACCCCTTATTATCTTACGAAGGAAGGTTATATTATCTCCCCTCTTTTTAGCGGCAATATTATAATTCACCACGCCGTCGATCTCCCCCTCAAGAGAGGTGAGCTCATGATAGTGTGTGGCAAAAAGTGTTTTTGCGCCGATCTTTTTACTTGCTGTATATTCCACGATCGCTCTCGCTATGCTCATTCCGTCGAATGTAGACGTTCCTCTGCCCACCTCATCGTATATGATAAGGCTTCTCTTGGTAGCGTTTCTGAGAATGTATGCCACCTCGTTCATCTCGAGCATAAAGGTAGACTGACCTGAAGCAAGATCGTCTGAAGCGCCGACTCTTGTAAAGAGCTTATCTACAATACCTATTCTCGCGTCCGATGCGGGAACGTAAGAGCCTATCTGTGCCATAAGCACGATGATAGCTACCTGTCTCATATAGGTGGATTTACCCGCCATATTAGGTCCTGTTATAAGCATAAGTCTGTTATTTGATGTATCGAGCTCGGCGTCGTTGGGAACGAAATAGGTATCCCTCACGAACTGCTCGACGACAGGATGTCTTCCGTCCTTGATGTGGATAACGTCGGTGCTGTCCACCTCGGGACGAACGTATTTATTTCTGACGGCGACACCCGCAAGGCTGAGATATACGTCTATCTTCGCCATATCGGCAGCCGCTTTTCTTATTCTCGAGTTATTTTCCGCTACAAAATCACGGACACCGCAGAAGAGCTCATACTCAAGAGAGCACACCTTGTCGGACGCGCCGAGTATCTTTGCCTCTGACTCCTTGAGCTCCTGCGTTATATACCTCTCGCAATTTGCGAGGGTCTGCTTTCTTATGTACCTATCGGGCACTTGGGAGATAAGGGATTTTGTGACCTCGATGTAATATCCGAACACCTTATTGTATCCGATCTTGAGGGTCTTGATACCACTTGCTTCCCTTTCCTCCTCTGCTATACGCTCTACCCAGCTCTTGCCATTATTCATTATAGAGCGGAGCTCGTCTACGTCTGCATTATATCCGTCAACGATAATACCGCCTTCACGTATCGAAAAAGGAGGATCTTCCTCAATAGCTGAGTTTATCTTTGCGCAAACGTCCTCAAGAGTATCAAGCTCCTGACAGATCGTTGAAAGCTCACGGCTTTTACATACCGAAAGCTTTTCCTTAAGCTCGGGAAGAACCGATATCGTTGAAGCTACCGCTCTGAGATCCTTTCCGTTGGCAGTACCGTATATGACCTTTGTCATAAGACGCTCGAGGTCGAGAACTCCCTCAAGAAGTATCGAAAGCTCCTCGCGAAGCATATAGTCGTCAACGAACTCGCCGACGGCATTCTGTCTGTCAGCGATCTTCGAGGTGTTAAGAAGCGGACTCTCAAGCCACTTACGAAGAAGTCTCGCGCCGGCGGCGGTCTTTGTTCTGTCCAAGACCCAAAGGAGAGAGCCCTTCTTTTCCTTACTTCTCATCGTCTCGCATATCTCAAGATTCCGTCTCGTGCTTATATCCATCTCAAGGAACTGACCGTCGCTATAGACGTTTATATCCTTGATATATGACAGATCCTTTTTCTGCGTTTCGGTAATATAAGAAAGGAGTGCGCCGAGAGCCGATACCACCGCGTGATCGGAAAGATCCTGCTCCCTCATTACCCCCGCGAAATGCTCATTCACGAGTCGGTTCGCGTCATCATAGGCAAAGCGAACACTCTGTCTGTCGCCAAGCATAGCGGAAAGTCGGTCTCTTATAAGGACGTGCGCTTCTCCAAGCTTGGAAGCCGAAACGTTGGTTATGACCTCTCGCGGCTGATAAGTTCCAAGCTCATTGCAGAGCCTCGATATTATACCGTCGCCACAGAATGAGGTAGCATATATCTGGGCGGTTGAAATATCTGCAAAGCAGAGTCCGCACTCGTAATCGTTAAGGTATATCGAACAGAGATAGTTATTTTTGTTTTCATTCAAAAGATTTGTCTCTATCAGTGTTCCGGGTGTAACGACCCTTACCACCTCACGCTTTACGAGCCCCTTCGCGAGGGCGGGATCTTCGGTCTGTTCGCATATTGCGACCTTATATCCCTTTTCTATAAGCCTTCCGATATAACCCTCGGAGCTGTGGAACGGAACTCCGCACATAGGCGCTCTTTCGGCTTCTCCGCAATCACGCCCCGTAAGGGTAAGCTCAAGCTCTCTTGACGCAAGGATAGCGTCATCAAAGAACATTTCGTAAAAATCTCCCAAGCGGTAGAAAAGCAGATAATCCTTATATTTATTTTTTACCTCAAAATACTGCTCCATCATTGGAGTCATAGCATATTCCTCTGACGTGCTTTCGCACTGCTTTCTTTCTTTTTGTTGATGTTAGATCAGTGGCAACCGCCGCAGGTAGCGCAATTGTGTGTGCAGGATGAGGGCTCTTCACCCGTAATGTTCGCTGTTATCGTTGCGTTGACCGAGTTCATAAGCTCGTTTACCTCTGCCTGGATCTCATTGAGCTCCAGAAATACGGGGCTTTCGGTGATCTCACGGTAAAGCTGATCTATTCTGTTCTGTATGATATCGATAAATGCAGTATCTCTTTCTTCCTTGGTTATCTCTCCCTGAAGAGCCTTCTGCTGAACCTCATATTCAAGGAGCTTCTTCTGAAGCTCAACGTCCGAGGTGTAAGCCTCCTTTGCCTCCTCAAGCTTTTTCAGTCTCGCGTCTTCCTTAAGTGCTTTGCCGAGCTCTGCGGCAAGTTCCATAATTTCCATTTTTCTTTTTCCTTTCTGATATATATGTTTTTTATTTTACAATTTTACCGTAAAGAGCAAAGGTATCTGCTCTTTCTATTGTGACGTTGAGGAATTTTCCCGTATCGGTATCCTCGCCATCAAAGAAAACGATCTTGTTTCCTTCTGTTCGTCCGCTGAACACACTTGAATTATTTTTGCTTCTTCCGTCGCAGAGAACTCTGATCGTTTTTCCCTCAAGAGGCTTATTCATCTCAAGAGAGATAGCATTCTGAGTTGCCAGAAGTCTCTCAAATCTTGCGCTCTTTACATTCTCGGGTATCTGCTCCTCAAGCTCAGCCGCAGGTGTTCCCTTTCTCGGCGAGTATATAAATGAGTATATCATATCAAAACGCGCCCGTCTGAGCGCCTTGAGGGTATCCTCAAAATCCTCCTCGCTCTCGCCCGGAAATCCCACCATAATATCCGAGGTAATGACCGCATCGGGCATTTTCTCTCGTATATAATCCACCTTTTCCATATAGGCGTCAAAGGTGTACCTTCTGTTCATTTCCTTGAGCACTGAGTTGCTTCCCGACTGCATAGGCAGATGAAAATGGTGCGCGATATGCTTCCCCTCAGCCATTGTGTCAACAAGCTTTTTTGTGGCGTCCTTCGGGTGACTCGTCATAAAATGGAGCATATAGTCACCCTCTATGGTGTCAAGATAAGCTATAAGATCGGCAAAATCATAATCATAACCACTGTCCTTGCCATAGGAATTTACGTTTTGACCGAGCAGGGTTATGTCCTTGTATCCCTTCTCGATAAGCTCCTTTACCTCGGCATAGACCGCCTCTCGGGTTCTGCTACGCTCACGTCCTCTGACGTAAGGTACTATACAGTAAGAGCAGAAATTATTACAGCCGTACATTACCGATACCCAAGCTCTTGCCCCCGCCTTGCGCTTCATAGGAATTCCCTCGGCAACAAGATATTCCGCTTCCTCGGGACAGTAAAGTCTCTTTGAAAGCCTCTTTTTCTCGAATATGAGCTCCGGCAGTCTATGTATCGACGAAGTTCCGAAAACAAAATCAACGTAAGGATAGCTGAATTTTATCTCGTTGACTCTGTGCTCCTGGGTAACCATACAGCCGCAAACGGCAATAATAAGCTCAGGATCTTTATTTTTCAAGTGCTTATACTGCCCTATGACCGAAAGTGCCTTCTGTTCGGCGTGCTCGCGTATGGCACAGGTATTTACAACGATAAGCGATGCCGCCGAGGGCTCTTCACATATATCATAGCCCATAGCCTCAGCCATTCCCGCGATCTTTTCGCTGTCTGCCTCGTTCTGCTGACAGCCAAAAGTCATAACGAATGCCCTTCTTCGAGCGCCGTTCTGCTCAGCGTAACGCAGATTGTCTTCCTTGATCTTCTCTATATATTCAAATTGCTTCTCCATTTCGGAAGGAGGCAAAATATTATTTTTCTTTACATTCATATATCTCCGTGGGTTTTTCCCAACACCTCTCCCGCCCAAAGGCGAATGGTTTGCCGCTATCACAAGGCAACAAAACCTCAATATAATATTATAATATAAATAACCGATTTTGTCAAGTTTTATCCGCAATTATAACGCAAAAAGAGGATTGTTTTTTAGCCTATTGACAACAACAGCGTAAAATGTTATAATTCAATCATCGGTATCTAAAAAAGGAGAATATTATGAAAATAAAGGTGATGACATTCAACATCCGCTGTAAAAATCCCGGAGACGGAATAAACTCTTTCGACAACCGAAAAGAGCGAATTCTTAACGCCATAGTACAGGAGTCTCCCGATCTTATAGGCTTTCAAGAGGTAACCGATGCTCAGCGCAATTTTCTTAAGGAAAACATCTCCGATAAATACACCCTGCTTGGCTGCGGTCGCGATGCAAATTATTACGGCGAGGCGGTCTGTATAGCCTTTAAGCGAGAGCTTTTTGATCTGATCTCCTTTGAGACCTTCTGGCTGTCAAGCACGCCGAAGCTCGCGGGAAGTATTTATGAGGGTAGCGACCAGAGCAACTGTCCTCGCTTCACGACCTACGCGAAGCTTATCGCAAAGGAGCTTACAGAGCCTATTCATTTTTTCAATACTCACCTTGACCACCAAGGAGAGATAGCAAAGCTTCTCGGGATAACGCAAATAATACAGAAGATATCCGAATGCAAAGGAAAATTCCTGCTCACGGGAGACTTCAACGCGAATCCCGACTCAGAAGTAATATCCGCAATAAAAGCAGTAAAATCACCCTGCTTTAAGGACGCCACAGAGAACCTCGACTATACCTTCCACGCTTTTGGTCAAAAGTCCGCTCCATGCAAGATCGACTATATTTTTACAAACGGAAATGCACTCGACAGCCACACCGTATCCGATAACCCCGACGACGGTATATACATCTCCGATCATTTTCCCGTCTGCGCTAATATTGAAATATAATAATACACATAAAAAAGCCCCTCGGCAGTTCAAATCCTGCCGAGGGCATTTTCCTATATCAGTGTTTTTTAACCAAACCTTTTATCATTGAAATAAGATAGTAAAAGCTTTCTATTCTCATTACTATACAGAGAAGTATGTAAATAATACCTCCGCAAAGTATCTGTACGCAAAGCAAAGCAATTAAATTGATCGGCAAAAGCCCAACAAAATACACAATCACGCCCATGATAAATGAAGCAAGTATTGTTTTCCAGTTATCTTTTACCTGTTTTCTGAAATCATAGTCAAGTAATTTTTTCAGAGGAATAGCTGCTACAAACGCGTCTATCCAAGAGCTTATTGCATAGCTTATAGCAATCGCCATAACCGAATCAAATACAAATACTGCGGTAAGTAATATTGCGAGCATTATAATTCTTCGCACGATTTCAAGCTTCATATAAATATCGCTTCTTCCAAGAGATTTGATAGCAATAAGGCTTGATGAAGTAAATGGAAGAGCGCAGCTTGCAAGGCAAATAATCTGCATATAAATAACACACGGAAGCCATTTTTCTGTCAGAAGTAGCAAGATAAACGGTTTTGCTACAGCCATTAAACCAATCAGTATCGGCATCATTATAAACGTACCGAAAGAGATAGATCTTTTGAACATAGATCGCATCTGCTGCGTATCGGATTGATTTCTTGACATAGTGGGAAACATAACCGATTGTATCACGCCGTCACATGTGTGGAATATAACATCCGGATACTGCTGACCACGGTTGTAATATCCGAGCTCATCGACCGAATATCTTTTACCGATAATCAAAGAACGTATGTCGTTATATAATGAACAAAGTATCCCCGAAATAAGCATCTTCCATCCGAATGAAAAGAGCTGCTTAGCCCGATCAAATGAAAATGTCAGATGCGGAAACCATTTAGCCGCAGGAAGCATAGTTATGCAAGAGAATACTATATTAGAGCAACCGTAAAAAACAAGTGCCCAGATTCCATAGCCCTTATATGCCATAGCAACCCCAAGCGCACCCGAAAACAGAGTTGCTAACAAGCTCGCATACATCATAGATTTAAATCGCATCTCTCGCTGTATCTTAGCCACCTGTATAGAATTAAACGCACCAAAGAGCAAAGAAAATGAATAAACACGTATTGGCCAAACAAGCAAGGGGAGATCATAATAAGCGGCGATCAACGGAGCTGATACATACATAATACCAATAATTCCAAGTGATAATGCACCGGTTATATAAAAGACTGTAGAATAGTCCCTTTCGTCGACTTCTTTTTTCTGAACAAGTGCGCTGTTAAATCCATTTTGAATAATGGTATTGGCGAGATTTATAAATACGGTTATTATTGCAACCTGCCCAAATTCCTCGGGAACAAGAAGACGCGCAAGTATGATTCCTATAACAAGTCCCGCACTCTTTACCGCAAGTCGCTCTATGAATTTGTATATCAAGGAAAAGATAACTTTTTTCTTATCGACTTCCATATTATACCTGCAATTCTATCCAATCGCCCAACGTTCTATCCCATTCTTCGGGAATAAAGAAATTAAAAAGTCCACTTCCATGAAAGAATGTCATTTCTCCAACTTTTATCGTTCCGTCACTCAATCTGTATAAATCGACTCTAACATGGGGTATATTTTTTGATAGTTTTTCTGCAACATCAACCATTTCAGATAAGTTTTCCGGTAAAATTACCGGAATTGGATAATTTTCTCTCGTCTCTCTAAACGGCATAATATTGCCACTTCTGTCATATATATTTCTAAAATATTGTTCTGCGTGACCTTCGCTATTCCCAATTACGCCAATGTCTAGGAAGAGGGCTTTCACCTCACCCCCAAAACACATAAATTTATAGTCTAGCAGTCCCTGCTGTCTTTGCAAATCTCTATAAGTAATTTCGCCACCCGACGTTTCTTGCAAAATTTCACTATTGTCCTCTATATATTCTTCCGCAATAATTCTCGGCTTTACGTTTTTATAGGGCCATTCGCGCCAAACCCAAAAATATTTTCTTTTCATTGCAGACTTCAGTTTCTTTTTGACCGCAACAAGATCAAGCGTGGATTTGTCACGACATATCACAAGACCTCCGCTGTCATGGGTACATTTAAGCACGAATTTATTCGGAAGCTTATCAAAATCGATATCATTAACCCTATCCCACACACCAAGAGTTGGAACTATGTATTCTTCGCCTATAATATCGGCAACATATTTCTTAGCCTCATACTTGTCAACCATTTTGGTATATTCCGGTTTGCGGTTGTAAAGCTTAAGCCATTGAAGCTTTTCATTGAATGTTTTGGGGTCATCAAGATCAAGTTCTTTACCGAAGCTATATTTATATGCACATTTTAAAAAGAACTTATCAGAAAATAGGTGTGAAAATCCATGCTCATTTAATCTTACTACGAGCTTTGAAGGATTTTTTATCAACTTGATTGCCTTAAAAAACTTATTCATTATTTTGCCTTTCTTTAAAATTATAAATCAAACTAACATACGCAAATGACAGTGAGAGCAAACTTATACCAGAAGAAATGAGCTGGCCCGCCTGTACAAACACTAAAATAAGTAAAAGAGGCATATAATTAGCCAAGCATCTCCTAAATCCCAGGGCTTTATGTCTAAACATTTCAACAATAAACCAAGCAAAGAGCATAAGTCCGGGTATTCCCCAACAAACAACAACTTCCTCTGTTCCGTTATGACATACGTCCATCGCAGTCTTATAAATATTATTAACCTTTACGCCATAATCCTGCAAGCCAACTCCAAAGAAGGAATGCTTAAAGCTTGATGCTATATGTTCGCCGTAAAAACCCAGCAAATCTGCACGTCCGTTGGTAATATCGGCAACCTTGAAACGATCAACGAACCTCTCAAAAACGTCCGGCATTATCTGGTAAACCAAAATTATCAGTAAAGCAACAAGAAGAATTATTCCAAAAATTCGTTTCACCTTTGCTACCGCTGTAGACGTGCCCGAAACAGCAAACATAACAAATATCAAGGCAAAGCACACCAAAAATGTTCTTGACATCGTCATAACACCAAAAAGTGTCAACGCAATTATCAGTAGATAGTCGAATATATTGTGTTTTTTTATCGAAACAAGCTGCAGCAGTCCCAAAATGGAAAGGTTTGCAATTTCTCCAAGTCCATTCGCGTTATAGTTTACACCATAGTTTTTAGTATCCGCATCCCCTACGCCGAAGCGATACGTTCCAAAAAAGATCTCTTCAAAATTGTAGTTTGTCTCTTTAAGCAGATTAAGCAAAACTATCGACATCATACAAACCGATGTTATTGCAAGAAGGCGGCATATCATAGGATAATTTATCTTTTTATGTGCCTGTGGCAACACCATCATCAAAAAAGCACAGAAAATCAGCTCCGCAAAATTTCTCAGAAATGTATATGCCGAAAAAGCATACTCAAATGCGTGAAGTAGCTCCCATACCATCATAAAAGCCAATGGGAACACCACAAAGCTGAATCTTATATCCTTCATAAATTTTAAAGCGTATAGCAAAATGCAAATAAATATCAAATATTTATATTGAAATGCCGCAGACATGGGAATACAGCATATTATGAGCGCAATGATCTCATTACGATCACCTATCAGAGCAATAAACGCTCCTATTGCAAGAATTATCAATACAGGAATCGGGAGATCAAAAACATTTCTTGCGAAAATCGCCAGAACCATCACTGCCATTCCAATGTAAAACGGAACGTGTGAACGTTCTTTTGCTCCCCTATTCTGTTGCCGTGTATTTATAAGTGTGTTAGTCATCTTTTTTTGTATTTACTACCTTTTCGATAAATTCTGCGTACTCTTTCGCCTTCACGTCGATCGAGTGAGTACGCAATATAGCTCTTGCATTTTTTCCGCAATTCTCTGCGAACGCGGGATCTTCTATGTAACGCAGCATCGCACCCTCAAGTGCCGCCACATCACCAACGGGAACAAGAAGCCCGTTGACCTCGTTTTCAATCAATTCCGCAGGACCGTTCGGACAATCTGTAGAGATACAAGGCAATCCTGCCGCCATAGCCTCCATAAGCGCGTTCGGCATACCTTCGAACTTAGAGCTCATAACGTAACAGGTTGAGTCAGATGCTTGTACGATCGCATCACGGCAAACCCCTTTAAAGATTATTTTACCGTCCAAGCCCAAATTTCTTGCCTCATTTTTCAGATATTCGGCATATTCACCGTTATCGTTTCCAAATATTTCGAGCACATAATCAGGATAATGTTTTATAACACTTGCAAAAGCTTTAAAAAGCGTTATATAATCCTTTTGTTCGGCAAGTCTCCCAACCGCACTGATTTTTTTCTTACGTTCGGAAACCTCAGGGAGGTCATATACCATTTCATTGCCGACAGCATTGTGAATGACACGACCTTTTGATCCAATTTCGTTTGAATAAAAGCTCTTTGCTCTTTCGGTTTGAAAGACTATACCGTCACACGCTCTAAACAACTTCTGCTTAAATTCTTGTATATCCGATCTTTCAAACATTGGATTATTTCGTTCTGAGGTTATTAATTTATATTTTGACCTTTGATATCTTTTAAAAATGTATTTAGAGGTTTCGGGGAGCATACAAAACACTACATCGGGCTCGTTTTCTTTAAGATATTTATTGGTTTTGTAGTATCTGTTAAACGCGTGAATGTACCTCTGAACTCTGTTTTTTGCCCCTCTGGGAACAGATAATGTAACAAGTTCAACCTTTGGGTCAATAGAATAAAAAATATCGTCCGATATAGAAAGCAGAGTCACATTCCAGCCGTTGTTCGCTAAATATGATGAAAGATAGCTTACAGTTCGCTCAGCACCACCGCTGAGCAAATTGGAAACCAAAAAAGTTATATGCATAAAATCCCTCTTCGTATTATTTTCTTATTCCTTTAATTAAGCGGATAATAACAGATGCAATCTGGGCAAATGGATACAATAGAGCTAAAATTTTTTTAAATCTTTTACTTACAAAATATAAAAAATTATTCTTCAATCAAAGAAATTATTTTTTCTTTATATACATCATTGTTAAATTGATTTGCTCGACCTATACTCAAATTACGATATATTTGCATTTTTTCGGTATCATTCAACAAAGAAAGGATAGCTTGCGCTAAATAATGTATTATAAGATCTTCTGATGAAGATTCCTCTACTAACACTCCGTATTTTTCCTCAACAATACCAACAGTTCGTGAGGAAGTATAGTGTTCCGAAAGGATTTCCCTTGGACCGGACTGACAATCTAATGCTATTATAGGCAACTCGCAACAAAGTGCCTCAATTAAGGCATTCGGAAAGCCTTCATTTCTTGATGATAGCACATATATATCAGACTGCTTTAAAAATTTGTGTGGATTACTTTGATATCCCATAAAATGTACAGAATCCTGTACGCCTTCACTTATCGATAAATCTTGTAATTTTTCAAATAAACTTCCCTGTCCTATGATCATCAGGTTTATATCTGTTCGTTCTTTATGAGCAATCGCAAATGCCTTTATAAGTCTATCAAACCCCTTCACTTCTTCCAATCGTCCCATTGAAACAATTAACGGATGCAAAACATTCACTTCAACAGTTTCCTTCAAATTTTCGCAAATATTATTTACATCATAACCATTTTCAATAACAATTGTATTTTTTGATGTTGGAAAAAGCGATAACAACTTTTCCTGCATTGATTTTGAAATGCAAATTACTCGATTTGAAAGGCGCATTATAATTCTCATTATAAGATCCTTTTTCACCTCTGCAAATCCATGAACAGCTGAAATGCTTTTCCCAGGAGAAAAAATGCCGGAAATAACATTCGTAATATTAGCTGTTTTTCCAAACGAGATAACGGCATAAGCCCTGTTCTTTTTTCTGATTTTTATAATGCCAGATATACGTCTGCATTGATTTAAAATTTTTTTAAAAACACCGTTTCGGGTTGGTATTTCCAAATTTATAACTTCACACGGATATTCATACTCAACCTTTTTTTTCTGAAAAATAATCATTTTTACATTATATTTTTCTTCCAAACAGCGCACCGTATTTATAGCTATTTTTTCTTGTCCACCTATACCAAGCGAAGGAACTAAAAGTAGTACTGTCTTCATCGTTCTTCCTCTATCATCATACAATAAAAATCATCAAGCAATTTTGCCGATTCAATTATATCAAATCCTGCATTTCTGATGTCCTTTATTACATCTTTCTTGTTTAAATTCGGCTTAAGTATTTCATCCACCCACAAATTTATTCCTTTGTTTATTGGCAGATATTTTACAAGAACTGACGTGTTAACATCTCTCGTTACGGTATCGGAAACGAGGCACGTTAAGCCCGCGGCTTGAGCCTCTACAACCGTAACCGGAAGTCCTTCCCATTTGGACGGAAACACAAACACATCCATAGCCTGCATAAGCTGTGGAACATCGTTTCTATTCCCTGTCAAAACAACATATTCATCCAAATCAAGTGAACGAATTTTTTCTTCTATTTGACCGCGAAGATCTCCATCACCGACAAGCAAAAGAACCGCATCGGTTCTTTTCTTACGAACCTCGGCGAAAACATCAAGTAAAAACATATGGTTTTTCGCTTCATGAAATCTTCCAACGTGACCAATAACGAACTTATTTTCCAGTCCTAACTGTTTTCTATATTCTTCAGATATTTCTTTTCTATATCTGTACTTTTCGACATCTATAGCATTAGGCAAGAAGAAATAATTATCCTTAAGACAAGCTTTCTTTCCATAAAGCCATTGTCCCGCTTCATTAGAGCATGCCATTAAATAATCAGCCTGGTATCGTAAAGGAAATTGCAAAATCCGCTTTGAAATTGCTGCTACTCCTTTACCATTTGAGGTACTGTGACTGTGTATAATAGTTTTTACCCCATATTTTTTTGCGATTGGTATGTAAACAGATGCGTAGCTTCTGACATGAGAATGAAGTATTTTATATTCTGGGTGTTCAGAAAAAAATTTTTTCCAGGCTTTTTTTATTTGAAAATAGTTTTTTCCGGTAAACCTTGGCATTTTATAAATTCTTGCGCCGAGAGAGCGAACGACCTCAGCCAACGCCATACGATCAGGATGATCAACTATAAAATCAAACTGAATTTTTGTTCTATCTATTGCCTTGTAATAATTGATAACCAAAGCTTGAGATCCGCCCACCTCGAAGCTTCCAATCATATGTAAAATACGAACAGGTTCACTTGTATAAATATCATTTTCAATCATTATTCAGCCTCACATGTTTTAAATAGTCATTCGTCAAAATCTGTACGGTTATACCATTCTCTTTTCTCAAGACTATACTCGGAGTAAAAAAACAAGAAAACATACATATACGACTACCACATATACCATATAATTATATCACACAAATTATTTTTCGTCAATACATTTTGTTGAAATAAACAAAAAGTTAGGTTTTCTGTTACAAAAAATATTGTATTTTTACACACCGAAAAAGTTCCCCTCGGCGGATTTTCCGCCGAGGGGGATTGGTTTTGCTATCTGTTACTGCTGTCTTTTTTATATTTCGCTGTTTTCAGGCAGTCTTTCTCTTTTTTACAGCAAAATAATAGACGGCAAACGCTCCTGCGCCTATCACCACGACGCCTATGGGTATCGCTATCCACGGCGAAACACTGTCATCGGGAACGGGATTTTCTACAGGTGCTATTGTTGTTGCAGCAGTTGTGCTGCTTTCGGTAGCTACTGTTGTTGAGGCAACGGCTCTTTTATTTAAAGTGATTCGTCCGCTGCCGTTCAGGCTATCATAATTTGTGTTAAAGCCCTCATACTTTGTCGCAAGCGGTGCTTTATCGCTCTTGACCTCACTATTTTCAAATGCCATAATATAATTTGCCAACACCATATAATCCTCCATTACGTAATCGAGGATATTGACCGCTCCCTCAAACATCGCAAAGCCGTCTCCAAGATCGCGAAGGGTATAATTATATCCCGCAAGATTATATTTTGCGTTAAGATCAAGCGCATCCCATTTCTTTGTTTCTTTGTTATATATCTCGACGCTATGTACGCGATACTCTCCAGTAGGACCTCCTATCCAGACACCCTTGTCGTCCTTCCTTGTGGTATCCTCTATTGAGGTATCTATCTGATATCTCATTCCCGAGACGTGCAAAAATCCACCGCTCTCGGCAGTTCCTATAAGCCTCGCGCCCCATTCAAGGGCATCAAGCAGCTGTCTTCCGCTTACCTCTTGCAAACAAGCAACATTTCCAAAGGTATGTATTTCCTTGCAGACCTTATAGGTGAGTGTTCCCGTCACCTCTTTATTTCGGATACCGCCTCCGTTCATTACCGCAACATCGACGTCGAGTCCCATATCGTCAAAGAGATAATAGAGCGCATCAGCCGCAAAATCGCCCGTGTTTGTTTCCTGTGAGCGTACCAGACGGTTTCCGTCCTTATCATAATTATCAAATTTAATATCAGTAGTGCCGATAGTGACATTCAGAAGCTCGTCGACCTCTGCTATCCAGCTATCCTTGATTGACTTCACCGCACTGTCGGAAATAATCTCCGTACCGCTGTAAAGCTCAGAGATAAGCCTATATCCCTCAACGGTTTTACCGTCGGAGGCAAGGATCTCGTCCCATTCTATAAAATCGGTGTCTATTGCTCCCGTGTCGGAATCTATTATCATTATACCGATGCGGTCGAAATACTGACCCGTCTGAGTAAGAACAACGTCGTGACCTTCCTTGTCCTTTACGATATCATTTTCGACTATATTGTGTGAATGTCCGTCAATAAAAGCATCAAAGCCACAGACTCCCGCTATAGTCTCTATGCTTGTATAGGGCGAGGAGGAAAGATCGATCCCGAGGTGACCGAGACCAACGATCTGCGTTGCTCCTGCCGCCTTTGCGGCGTCAATTGCCTTTTGAACATCCTGGCGGAGAGTAGATCCGTCATTGCCTCCCGAAATTCCATAAATGTAATTTCCATGTTCGTCCTGAAAATACGCGGGGGTAGATTTTGTGAAGGTGTCGGGGGTCGTTATTCCCACAAAAGCGACCTTTTCCTCTCCGCACTCAAACATAACGTAGCTATCGAGCACGTTTTCGCCTCTTACGCCGTTAGATTCGTGATAAAAGTTTGCCGATACGTATGGAAAATCTGCAAGAGCGATAACGTTCATACAGCCACTCATTCCGTAATCAAACTCGTGATTTCCAAGTGTAGCCACGTCATATCCCGCGGCGTTCATAAGCTCGATGATGGATTCGCCCTTGTCCATAGAGCCGTATGCCGTTCCCTGAATATGGTCTCCCGCATCGGCTAAAATCACGTGATCATATTTTGTTTTAAGATCCTTCTTTATTGCCGAGATAACGTCATAGCTAAGCTTACCGTCAATATAGGTGTGTACGTCATTCGTATACAAGATGACTATGTCGTCGGACAGCGCGTTACTTTCGGCGTTTATCGGGATAGCCACCGAAAGCAGGATAGCCATCGCCATAAAGACTGCAAATATTTTTTTCATTTTTTTCTCCATTTCGATATTGAAATTTACTCTTTTTTAATCAGCCTCTGTTTGCGGGATTGTTGCACAGCCATTTACCCTTTGTGTAAATGATATATTTGCAATCACCGCAATAGTTCACGGACAAATTACCGTTATTGCATCGGTGACTATAAAGGAATACAGACTTAAAGGACTCGGCTTGTGTCTTTCCGCATTGACTGCAGACGTAACAGCTATGCTGCTCTCCAACGGTAATTACAGGTCTGCCCCCGTCATAGCACCAGCCTCCCGCAACCTTGTCAAGGACGTCGTCCGAAAGCTCACCGCTATTGGGATGAAGCTGTTCGAAATATTTTTTTGCCTCTTCCTCTGTAAGCTCTAATTCATATTCTTTTGCGAGGGTGATCAACTCCTCCACTGACCTAGCCTTCTTTGCAAGACCGATCATTTCAGATGTGATTTTTTTCATATTAGTTACCTCGTTTTATTATATAGAGAAAAGCCCCCTGATACCGATTTAAATTTTCTTTTTTATAGTGAGTATGTTCTGACCGTCCTTGTACTCGTAGGTGATCTCATCCATAGTTTTCTTTACCATATAGATACCGAGACCTCCTATTTCTCTATCGTCTGCCGAAAGAGTGACGTCAGGTTCTTTCGCACCAAGAGGATCGTAAGGAACTCCGTTATCTATAAAGGTTATGATGACCGCAAGAGGCTCGGGATTTACCTCGACCCTTACGGTCGCCTCTCCGACCTCGGGATCATAGGCATAGTGAGCAATGTTACCAAAAAGCTCGTCGATAGCTATATCTATCTGCATCTGTGCCTTCAGCGGACACTCAAGGGCTTCAAGCTGCTCGTTCACAAACTCCGTCACAGCCTCAATATTTTCTACCGTTGCGGCAATTGTCAGCTCTTTCATTCGGATACCTCCTCTCGATCGTTATTTTTTCCGTTGAAGCGAAGACAGAGCATCGTTATATCATCAAATTGAGGAGCTCCCAAGACAAAGGCATCCACATCGGACTTTACTGCCTCGCAGACAGCCGAGGTGTCGGCATCCGCATTTTTGTTAAGCACCTCAAGCAATCTTTCTTCACCGTAAAGTGAATTATTAAGATCTGTAGCCTCGGTAACACCGTCGGTGTACAGATATATTACGTCTCCCTTTTCGAGCTGAAGCTCATTTTTTCGGTAACGTATTCCCTCCATACCTGCGAGAACAAAACCGGGGCGAGATCTGAGATAGCTGAAGCTTCCGTCGCCGTGCTTTACAAGGGGCGGATTGTGACCTGCGTTTGCGTAGGTTACCTTTCCCGTTTTGAGATCAAGAAGTCCCATCCAGGCTGTTACAAACATACCGGCGTCATTACCTTCGCAAAGCTTATCGTTGGCAACGGTGAATATCTCCTCAATGCTCATTCCCGACTCGGCATAGCTCTTAAGCAGGGTCTTGGAGGTCATCATAAACATTGCCGCGGGAATTCCCTTACCCGAAACGTCGGCTACGAGGAAAGCCAAGGTATCGTCATCTACAAAATAAAAATCGTAAAAGTCGCCTCCGACCTCCTTTGCGGTATGCATCACGGCATTTATCTCAAATTCGTGTCTGTTTGGGTACGGCGGAAATACAGATGGCAGTGCCGAATGCTGTATCGCCTTGGCAAAGGCAAGCTCGGCGTCTATCCTTGCCGCCGCATCCGAAATATAACGCTTAAGTGTATCTACTGTAGAATTGATGTCATTTGAAAGATCATCAAACTCGGCGTGAGAACGAACGTCTACCACTGTGTCAAGATTTCCGTCGGTGATCGATGACAGCGAGCTGTTTATCTTATATATATTCTTGACAACAAGTCGGTTCACGAGGAAGAATATCAGAATAAAGAGCGCTGTGAAGATCACTATCTGCATTGCGGTCGTCACACCGACCGCCACGTTTCTTGAAAGCGCCGCCTCTCTTTGCGGCATTACCGCAACTATCGTGTATCCCTCGCTTGTCTGGTACATACAGTAGCTTGCTTCGCCGTAAACCTCACAAATAAACCTTTCGTTCGCGGGAGTCGACTCCTTATCTATCCAGATACCCGTAACGTCAAGATTTTTTCCTTCGTTTCCTTGGCGATCACTGACAATATTCCAATTCTCATCGACAATTATTATCGAGCCGCCCTCGCCAACGTGACGGTTTCTTGTTACGCCCACAACAAATTCGTCAATATCACGCTGAAATCTTTCAGCGCCGTAGCCAACCTGGACAAACCCGCCATTCTCAAGTGATACCCCTCCGTATTTTCTCGATATCGAGTTGTCATAGGAAACAGGGCGGTAGCTTTGAACGTATTCCTCTTTATCGGAAAGCAACACCAAAAATTCCGCCGACTGTTTCCCGCTATCCATTCTGTAATCCAAAAAATCAGGATAGGTACTTGCTCTTATCACTCCGTCGGGATCAATATAATTGATTTCGGTAACGTCATATTTCTCGGCAAGAGCTGAAAGCAGCTCAGAGGAAATGCTGTCTGCCCCATTGAGATCGTCAGCCACCTGATGTGTAAGCTTCAGAAGATTTTCGTCGGATGCGTCTGTAATATCCTCGCGCACATCGGAAATATTAAGTCTCAGAAGGCTTATAGCATTGTTGTCTGCAAGCTTTGTCTGAAGCAGCCACAAAAACGCTGTGGTCGCAAGAAAGGCTATCACGACAAGAACGAGTAACCAACGCTGGAACGATTGCGATATTTTGCGTTTTTTTCTGTTTTTTTTCATTATCTTATCTTTGATCATTCTATTGTGAGGATGTCAGAAAAGCCCGTAACCTCAAATATCTCCATAATGGTATCGTTTACGTTACGAACGGTCATTCTACCCTGCTTGTTCATTACCTTTTGCGCCGCAAGGATCACGCGAAGTCCCGCGGACGACAGATACTCAAGATTCAAAAAGTCGAACACCAGATATTCAACTCCTTCGATAGAGCGCTTCAGCTCAGCCTCAAGCTGAGGGGCTGTGGTAGTGTCGAGTCTGCCCTCGATCCTGAGAGTAAGCTCTGTTTCGTTGGTTATTTTTTCGATATTCATAATTTATACCTTTCTTATTTTAGGCAAAAAAGATCTGCCATACTATTATAATAACAGTATAACAGATCTTTGTATTTTTGTTTATTACCCAAACGGTGTTTTTAAGGTCTTTTTTATAGTAAAAAACATATCCTAAAAGTGAAAAAAAGATATATTGTCACAGTATGTACGCGAACTCATCTCGGCTCATACCCGACTTTTCGCTGGTGGTTCTTATTGCCTGCTTTACTACAGAAAGCGACATATGAAGCTTTTCAGCTATTTGCGCGTTACTCATTCCAAAGGCGGCAAGCTTTGCCACGTCTCTTTCCTTTTGCGTAAGCGTCGTTGCTATCTGCCGTCCTAACACCACGCTGCCGAGCTTAGACCAGCCTGCGTTATATATCCTGCTAAGCGCCTTTACAGCTTGACACACTTCTACATCCACAGCGGAGAGTCTGCTTTCAAGAAGAGTATCAAGCACACGCCAATATTCGGCAAGAAGTCCGAAGAGTCTATCGGGTATCGCAAGAGCAATAGCACGATCCAGATGCCTTACAGCGTTCTCCTCATTGCCGCTGAGGCGGTATACAGTAGCGCAGGTCATACGGAGATATATTTCCGATATGATCGAATTATCCGCCTTCGCCTGAGATATCATCGGCTCAAGGGTAAACGGAACCATCGCCATAAGGGAAAGTCCTTGTACTCCCTCTACTCCCATCTGCTTTGTTGCAACCGCATACGCCGCAGCGTAAAGATATTTAGCGTAATATACCTTTGCGGCAGGCAACGCGTCTTTATGCAACGGCTCAAAATTTCCCATTTTGAACCACTCGGGAAAGTTTGAAACATCATAAAGCATACTGTCAACAGCTGTAATTGCAAGAGCCATAATATCTCGGTCATTATCATCCTTCGCGGGGGCTTCGGCAATGTGCTGTTTTGCCTGACGCCACATTACGAGATCCCCGCGCCAGATGGCGCAAAGCGCCAAAAGCATTCCCGCCGAAATAATAGCATAAAAGCCCGAGTGCTTATGTAAAAGATAGTTTGCGCTGTTATATACTCTGTCGATATTTCCCCTTGAGTACGACACCTCGGCTTCAAAAAGCACCTGTGCCTCTCGGTTATCTGAAAGTGCCTCGACTGCTTCATCGGCACTTCCCGGCACACTGTAGAGATCGCTCATATACAGAAAGGGAGTTTTTCTCGGCAGAGGCTGATTTAAAAGCTCCGGCTTCTTCCCTTCCTTTGTCCTTCCGTCAACAGGGCGGACCGCGTCCTTCGGTATCATCCAATCACGCCCGAACCTTACAGCGCCGTTTATCCTTCCCGCGGCACAAAGTGCCTGAACTCTGCGAGGGGTCACCTCCCACCGCTCTGCCGCCGCGTCTATTTTCATATAATTTTTTGAAAGCTCCTGCACATCCTTCATCAGCATCGCTCCTTTTTGTATCGCAAAATCATTCACCATTATTCGTTTTGCGAACAATAACATTATTCGTCTGGCGTACTTTATTATATAACTTTTTTTTCGAATTGTCAAGTTTTTTTAAATTCATTTCCGATCAAACAAAGTACTCATCGCTTTCATCTTCCTAAAAATTGGTGATAATAAATAAAAAACTTCGGTAAACAATAATAACAGAGCACGGCAGAAAGCAATAACGCCGCAAGCTCAATTTAATATAGATATATTTGAAAAGCGGCGTTGTTGTTTAGATGTAAACACAAATACCGATTTTCAGAATAGGAGATTTATTATGGCAAGCAACAAGACACTTGTTCCCGAAGCAAAGGAAGCTCTTGAGAAGTTTAAGATGGAAGCTGCAAACGAGGTTGGTGTAAACCTTACTCAGGGTTACAACGGTGACCTCACAGCACGTCAGGCAGGCAGCATCGGCGGTCAGATGGTTAAAAAGATGATCGAGTCCTACGAGAACTCTATCAAGACAAATAAGTAAATTAATTTAAAAAGGGGCTGTTTCAAATTCACATTTGAGACAGCCCCTATACGATATTTACTTGGTTTCAGCCGTTGCCGTCTGTCTTTCTATCTCCTCAGCGATCAGCTTTTTCACGTGCTGACAAAGCTCGGGAGCTTTCATACCCTCGTATTCCGAATATTCTATAGGCTTCATATAAATGACCTTTGTTTTCACCTTCTTGAGTGAGTTGACACCAAACGCCTTGTAGGAATCTATAACTACAACGGGAACAACCGGACATTTTGCCTTTATTGCGCAAATAAAGCAACCGTATTTGAATTCCTCGATCGAGTTATCGACCTTTTTGCCATATCCACCTTCGGGGAAAACCAGATAATTCTTCCCCTCAGATACCTCCCTTGCCATATCGTTAATGACTCTTATCTGCTGACGCGGACTGTTCTTCTCTATCCGCTGACCGTCCAGAAGATCAACAAACTGCTTGGCAATAAACATCTGAGAGCGCTTTTTATCCATAAGCACCGAGCAGGGCTTTGGGTGTCCCTCAAGAATTCCGAGAGCATCGTATTTTCCCTGATGGTTCGCGAACATAATGTAACCGCTCTTCTCTGGGATATTTTCCTGCCCGTAGTAGGTTGTGGTTACCCTTGCCGTTCTTCTCACGCGGTCTATAACTCCGAGAGCCAGATCATACCGATCCTGCTCCGAATATTTTTCGGGATGCTTTGCGTAATAGGACATTTTGGGAACGAAATACATTATCGAAAATATTCTCATTATTATGACGTAAAAAAAACGTATCATTCTGACAAAAACCTCTGACTAACTTCTTTATTATCAATTTTATCACAAAAAACCGACAATAAATTTATAAAGTATTATCAAAAAAGAAAACATTCCATTAACTTTCTGTTAACGTCACATATTAAGATCATTTTGTCATTTTTTCCTGCTTCACCTTATGGTCTATAACGTGGCGGGAAGCCAATTCTTTTTTGATATCATCAAGGGATATCCCCATCTCGATCATAAGGACCATAACGTGGTAAACGAGGTCGGATATCTCATATATCGTCTCGGCCTTATCGTCTGCCTTACCTGCGATAATAACCTCGGTGCATTCCTCGCCGACCTTCTTGAGTATCTTATCTATTCCCTTTTCAAAGAGGTAGGTGGTATAAGAGCCCTCCTTCTTTTCGATCTTACGCCCCTCGATAAGCTTCATAAGCGAATCGAGTGTGAAATCGGGCAGAGTATCGCTTTCGAAAAGGTAGCTGTTAAAGCAGGAATCAGCTCCTGTGTGACACGCAGGACCGTCCTTGCGCACAAGCACCGTGAGCGCGTCCTTATCGCAATCAGCCATTATATTGACTATATGCTGTCTGTTTCCCGACGTTTCGCCCTTTCTCCAAAGCTCCTGTCTTGAACGAGACCAGAAGCAGGTCATCTCCTCCTTGATGCTTATCTCAAGGCTTTCTCTGTTCATATACGCAAGGGTAAGTACCTTTCTTGAGTCGCAATCGACTACGATAGCGGGTATCAGACCCTTTTCATCAAATTTAAGCTCGTCTATATTTATCATTTTTTCTCCTCATATTCTCACGTTGATATTGTTTTCCTTCAAGGTTTTCTTCAAATCGTTGATCTCTACCTCTCCGAAGTGGAAGATAGATGCGGCAAGTCCCGCGTCCACCTTTGGAAGCGCCTTGAAAAGCGACACAAAATCCTCCTTTGAGCCTGCTCCTCCCGAGGCTATAACGGGTACGTTCACAACGCTTGTGACCGCTGATAGCATTTCAAGATCGAATCCTTTTTTAACTCCGTCGGTATCGATGCTGTTGAGCACGATCTCTCCCGCGCCGTTTGCGACTCCGTTCTTTATCCACTCGATAGCGTCGATCCCCGTATCCTCCCTTCCGCCTTTGGCAAAAACGCGGAACTGTCCTCCGACGCGCTTTGCGTCGACAGAGAGTACGACACACTGATCTCCGTATTTTCTTGCCGCGTCGCGGATCAGATCGGGATTTTTTATAGCTCCCGAGTTAACGCTGACCTTGTCAGCTCCGCATTTAAGCACCCTGTCAAAATCATCGAGAGTATTTATCCCTCCGCCGACTGTAAGGGGAATAAAGATCGTTCTCGCAACCTCACAGAGAATGTCTGTAAAGAGCGCCCTTCCCTCAAAGGAGGCTGTTATGTCGTAAAAAACCAGCTCGTCAGCGCCGTTGTCGCTATAATATCTGGCAAGCTCCACGGGAGAGGAGACGTCGGAAAGTCCTTTGAAATTTACACCCTTTACCACTCTTCCGTTCTTAACGTCAAGGCAGGGTATTATTCTTTTAGTTACCATTGTCCACCTCCGAAGCCACTCTTATAGCCTCGTCGAGCTTGACGTTGCCCGTGTAGAGTGCCTTTCCAAGTATTGCGCCGTAAAGCTTCATTTCCGAAAGCTTTCTTACGTCGTCGAGGCTCGAAACGCCTCCCGAGGCAACGATATCCATACTGAACCGCCTTGAAAGCTCTGCGTAAAGCTCAAGATTTGTTCCGCTGAGAAGTCCGTCCTTTGAGATATCGGTGCATATTACCGTCTTGACTCCAAGCTCCGAAAGCCTTCCGCAAAATTCAAAGCAACCGAGGGAGGAGGTCTCTCTCCAGCCCTTTATTGCCACTGCCCCGTCCTTTACGTCAACGCCCACAGCGATCTTCTCGCCGTATTTCTTCACAGCCGCCTCAAGGAACTCGGGATCGGTAACAGCCGCTGTTCCGATTATGACACGCGATGCGCCTATTCCTATGTATTTTTCAACGGTATCCATATTTCGGATACCTCCGCCCACCTCAACAAAAAGTGAGGTCGAGTCGATTATCTTCTTTATGGTTTCAAGATTTGTCAGCGTTCCGTCTCTCGCGCCCTCAAGGTCAACGAGATGGAGATATCTTGCGCCGTCAGCCTCGAAGGAGCGCGCCACCTCGTGAGGCGAGTCGCTATATACTGTGACCTGATCATAGTCACCCTTAATAAGTCTGACAGCCTTACCGCCGATCAGATCAATGGCAGGAAATAAATTCATCTTTTTCTCCAAAATATCAGATTTCACAAAAAGCCCTAAGGATCGAGAGCCCTACCTCACCGCTTTTTTCGGGGTGGAACTGTGTTCCGTAAACATTTCCCGAAGCGACCGCCGCCGCTATCCTTCCGCCGTATTCGGTGCTGGCGATCAAGGAATCCTCGCAATCAGCTCCGTAAAATGAGTGAACGAAATAAACGAAATCGCCCTCGTTAATATATTTGAAAAGCTTACTTTTCTCCCCGTGAAAGCTGAGAGAATTCCAGCCGATCTGCGGTATTTTCAGTCCCTCTGTGATATAACCCTTCATAGGCTTTACCGAGCCCTTTATAAGTGAAAGTCCCTTATGCTCACCGTACTCGTAGCTTTTTTCAAAAAGCATCTGCATTCCGAGACATATTCCAAGCAGAGGCTTTCCCGATCTCGCTTCCTCAATAACAATATCCGCAAGACCGCTCTCTCTGAGCTTTGCCGCCGCGTCCTCAAACGCACCGACCCCCGGGAGAATTATTCTGTCGGCTCTTCTGATCTCATCCACGTCGGAGGTCAGTCTCGCATCCTTTCCGATATAGGCAAAGGAGCTGGCAAGTGAGAAAAGATTTCCGACCCCGTAATCAATTATCGCTATCATATTACACCCTTAGTTGAGGGGATCTCCCCTGCTCTTTTTTCGTCTATAGCCACTGCTTTTCCGAGTGTTCTTCCCAACGCCTTAAACATACCCTCGATAATATGGTGAGAGTTTCTTCCCTCAAGCTGTCTTACGTGGAGAGATATCTTCATCGTTCTCACAAGCGCGAGTAAAAACTCCTCCACAAGCTCGGTATCAAAATCTCCTACCTTAGAAGAAGGTATCTCAGCGCGGTAAACGAGGGTATCTCTTCCGCAGATATCGACAGCGCACATTATGAGCGCCTCGTCCATAGGAAGAATGATATCTCCGTAACGGTATATTCCCTTGCAGTCGCCAAGTGCCTCGCTGAATGCCTTTCCGAGACAGATACCTATGTCCTCGGCGGTGTGGTGGTAATCCACGTTCACGTCGCCACGGCAGGTGACCTTCAGATCAAATCCGCCGTGCTTCGCGAAGAGCGTCAGCATATGGTCGAGAAATCCGCATCCCGTATCTATTTCGCTGTTTCCCTTGCCGTCAAGCAGCAAGGAGAGCTTTATATCGGTCTCAGCCGTTTTTCTTGTAATTTCACTTTTTCTCATTTTACATCAAGCCTTTCCGAGTATTGTCTTTACTTCTCTTAAAAAGACATTCATCTCGTCGTCTGTTCCAATCGTTATCCTATTGAAATCCTTTATTCTCTCAACGGTAAAGTGTCTCACCAGCACACCTCTCTTCTTCAGCTCGAGATAAAGGGTCTCGCCGTCCATCTCCGCCGTACGGGCAAAAATAAAGTTAGCCTCGGAATCAAGGACCTCAAAGCCTATCCGTCTCAGCTCCTCGGTCACTCTGCGGCGGGTCTTTGCTATGAGCTTACAGTTGTTCATATAGTAGCTGTTTTCCTCTATTGCACGACAACCCGCTATAAGTGAGATTCGGTTTATGTTATATGGATTTGTGGAAAACTTTATCTTATTCAGATCGGCAATGATCTCCTTCGATGCGATGGCAAATCCAAGTCTCGCGCCCGCGAGAGAGTAAGACTTTGAGAAGGTTCTGACAACGATCAGGTTGTCGTACTTGGGAACAAGCCCTATACAGCTCCTTGCCCCAAAATCAACGTATGCCTCGTCAATAAGGACGATATTTTCGGGATTTGAAGCAACGATCCGCTCTATCTCGTCAAGTGAAAGAGTCAGTCCCGTGGGAGCGTTCGGGTTAGCGATGACCACATTCTTACCAACACCAACGTAATCGTCGGCGCAGATAGAAAAATCGGCCTTAAGGGGTATCTGCTGATAATCCGCCTTGTGAAGATCCGCGTACACCTTGTAAAAGCCGTAGCTTATATCGGGAAACACCACGGGGGTCTCACCGTCGGAGCAGAACGCCATAAAAGCAAAATTAAGTATATCGTCAGACCCGTTTGACACAAAAACATTTTCCTTTTCAAAGCCGAAAAGACCTGCCAGCTTCTCGCAAAGCTCGGAGCAATCGGGATCGGGATAAAGCCTCAAAAGCTCGGCGTTTTCTCTGTTCACCGCATTCACGACCCCCTCAGAGGGAGGAAATGGAGACTCATTGGTATTGAGCTTAACGTATTTCATATCCTTAGGCTGCTCACCCGGAACGTATTCCTTGAGCGCCTTATATTTTTCATTCAAAAACCTGCTCATAGACTACTCCAAAATTACTTCTTCTTTTCCGAACGTACGACAGCGCTTGCCGCGTGAGCCGTAAGTCCTTCCTTCTTAGCAAAATACTCCACGTCTCTGCAAACTGCCTCGAGAGCATCAGCGGTATAATAGGTAAACTGTGATTTCTTAACAAAATCGTCTACCGAAAGAGGGCTCGAAAACCTCGCCGTTCCACTTGTTGGAAGGGTGTGGTTAGGTCCTGCGAAATAGTCGCCGAGCGCCTCGGGACAGTTTTTACCCATAAATATCGATCCCGCGTTCTTGATCTTAGCTAGATAGTCAAAGGGGTTGTCAACGCATATCTCAAGATGCTCGGGAGCTATTCTGTTCGCGACCTCAATGGCAAGCTCAAGATCCTCGGCAATTATGATCTTGCCGTTATTGTCGATCGAGGCTCTTGCTATCTCACTTCTGAGCAATGTAGGAATTATTCTCTCAAGAGAGTCGCTGACCTTTGCTGCAAGCTCCTCGCTGTCTGTAACGAGCACCGCACTCGCAAGCCTGTCGTGCTCTGCCTGAGAGAGAAGATCGGTAGCCACCACATCGGGATCGCAGCTTCGATCCGCGACCACCATTATCTCGCTCGGTCCTGCTATCATATCGATAGCCACAACACCGAACACCTGCTTCTTTGCCTCAGCCACAAAGGCGTTACCCGGTCCTACTATCTTGTCCACCTTCGGAAGAGTTTCCGTACCGTAAGCCAACGCCGCCACAGCCTGCGCTCCGCCAACCTTGAAAACTCTGTCAACTCCCGCTATCTTTGCCGCCGCGAGAATAACGGGATTTACCCTTCCGTCAGCTGACGGCGGTGTGACCATAACTATCTCGTCGCAGCCCGCGATCTTAGCGGGTATGCAGTTCATAAGCACCGAGGAGGGATACGCGGCAGTGCCGCCAGGAACGTAAAGTCCTACCTTTTCGATAGGCATCACCTTCTGTCCCATTACCACACCGTCCTCGCGGTTTATCACAAAGCTGTTTCTTACCTGCTTTGAATGGAAGGCATATATATTCTCTGCCGCCTTTTTCATTATCTCGATAAACTCGGGCTCTACAGAATCATAAGCCTCGCTTATCTCCTTTTCGCTGACCTCAAGTGAGGAAAGCTCCGCTTTATCAAATTTCTTGCAGTAATCAAAAAGAGCGCTGTCTCCTCTTTTTCTCACCTCCGCAATTATCTCGGATACCACCGATGCCACGTCGACCTCGGGAACTACCCTTGAAAAAACCTCCTCGTCGGAGACCTCTCCGTATTTATATATCTTTATCATTTTATTCCTTTATCAAAGCCGAGATCTTCTCGCACATCTCGGTTATCTCCTTGTTCTTGAATTTATAGCTGACCTTGTTCGCCACGAGTCTCGCGCTTATATCAACGATAGTCTCTCGAGGCTCAAGATCATTTTCATAGAGGGTCTTTCCCGTCTCGACGATATCAACGATGACATCCGAGAGTCCGAGTATCGGTGCAAGCTCTATAGATCCGTTAAGCTTGATTATATCTATTTCACGACTCTGAGAATTATAATATCTTTTGGCTATGTTCGGGAATTTTGTTGCCACGCGGAGGGTTCTGTCTCTGTTATCGGAGAAGTCCTTCTTACAGGCAACAGCCATTCGGCACTTACCCATTTTCAGATCGGCAAGCTCATATATATCGGGAGAATACTCAAGTATGATATCCCTTCCCGCGATACCGATATCGGCAGCGCCTCTCTCAACGTAGATAACCACGTCCGAGGGCTTGACCCAGAAATATCTTATTCCCTTTTCTTCGTTTTCGAATATAAGCTTTCGGTTCTCCTCGCGGATCGAGGGACATTCATATCCCGCCTCCTCGAAGACCTTATATGCTTTTTCACCAAGTCTTCCCTTTGGAAGCGCAACGTTAATCATTTGCTTCAAGAGTAACGACCTCCCTTCCGCAGATCTTCATAAGCTTTCTGTATCTTATATCTGTTCTCTCCCCACTCGCGCACAAAACGCTGTGTCCGAGAGCTCTTTGCTCCTCAGCCGTCCTTGCCGTGAGCAGCTTATCCGACTCCTCGGAATAAAGCAACAGAACGTCCACATCATAGTCCTTGGTGTCGATCGAAAGTCTGTCCAGCTTATCGAGATATACGGCAAATCCGACAGCGCAAGCGCTCTTGCCCATTTTCCTCATAAGCGTATCATATCTTCCACCCGAAAGGACACTGTCGGGCAATCCCTTCACAAAGCCCTTGAAGGTAACTCCGTTATAATATGTCCTGTCGTTTACCGTCGAAAAGTCAACGTATATCTTTTCGCCAACGCCGCAGCTCTTGAGCATATCACAGATACACTTAAGCTCACGGTATGCCTCAGACATTTTCTCGCCCTTCACCATTCCCTCAACCCTCTCCAATACCTCCTCCATTGGAGCGTAAAGAGAGGTGAGCGCACAAAGAGCATCGGTAGCATCTTTGGAAATCGAAAGCGCTTCACAAAGCGACCTTATCGCAGGTAGGTTCTTATGCTCAACAAAACCGATCATCTTATCGGCATCCGTTCCCTCAAGTCCCGCGTTTTCGATCATACCGAGCAAAAAGCCCATATGGGAAATGTCCAGAATATTGTCCTCGCTTATGACGTCAAGGCTCTTCGCTGCAAGAAGCAAGACCTCGCACATCGCCATATCGTCTATATTTCCTATACACTCAAGCCCCGTTTGCATTATCTCCCTGAAGCCGTCCGCCGAGGGGGAGGTCCTGTAAACGTTCTCATTATAATAGAGCTTTTGTGTCTCGTTACCGTTTGCCGCTATATTCTTGACTATAGACAGTGTAACGTCGGGCTTCAGCGCCATAAGACGTCCGTCGGTATCTGTGAAAGTGAGCACGTTCTCGCTCACAAGAAAGCTTTTATTGTGAGCGTAAAGGTCATATTCCTCAAATTTGCTCACCTTATATCTTGAATATCCGTACTTACTGTAAAGCTCACGCAAGCGGAATATTGCCTTTTCGTCATTCTTTAAAACAGACGCAGAGATCATCTTCTATCCTCTTTAACTCTTTTTAATATTTTCTCATATCCGCCGCTTCCGTAATTATAGCTTCGGTTAACGCGGCTTATCGTTGCGGTGCTCGCTCCCGTCTCCTCAACGATCTTATTGTAGACCACCTGCTCGGAAAGCATTTTGGCTACGAGCATTCTTTGGGAAATGTCCATCATTTCCTTTCTCGTCATAACATCCTCAAGAAAATCGATGCATTCCTTCTCATCCTCAAGCGAGAGCAATGCCTTTACAAGAAGCCTGAGTCCTTCATTTTCGTGAAAATCCATTTTTTCCTCCCAAAAACCTTCATTATATGCTTTAGCACTTTAGTATGATAACACACTAAACCGTGAAAGTCAATAGATTTTTATTTATTTTTTAAAAAAGCAACAAAGTATGTGTGAATTTCCAAAGAAACGTACCACATACTTTGTTTTTTTATATATTTTTACATAGCGTATTTATTATTCTTCCTCGCGTCTGATGCACATAAACACGCCTATGCCTATAACGATAACAATGATAGAAACGCCGACAACAATAAGTATGGTATTCGCCGACTTCTCCTCCTCATTTTGCTCGCTTTCCTCATCAAGCATATTGCGAATGCGGAGTCTTTCCTCGGTTATCTTACTCTCAAGCTCATCGGAAAGGAATTCGGAGCTATATCCTGTCACAGACGAGAGCGAGAGCGTAAATCCTCCTTCGGTATCGGTAAGCTCACGCACACCTATCATAACGTAATCTGCCATCGACAGGTTACAAAATTCGGCAATATCAAGAATGACGGTAGTTTTTTCATAGGCATTGCAAACCGCGGTAGCTTCCGAAATATTATTATCCATTCCGAAAACTATCTTCACCTCATAGATAGCTCCCTTATCCGCGCTATCATTCTCTATTCCCAATGTTATGGCAATGTCGGTGGTAAACGCAAAATTCTCCGGATAATCATAGTAGCAATAAAGCTCGGAATACTCGGTAGGTCCGAGGCTCTCTCCGTTGAAGGTAGCCATAAGCGATCTTCCACATATATTTCCGTAATCTATTTTGAGAGAAGTACAACCCGTTCCGCCAAACCACGACGATATATTGGTATAATATGAAAAATCAAAATAATCAAAGCTTCCCACATTGTCCGCGGGTACAGAGTCCTGCTTGACAATACTGATTATTCTCGCAGTATCCGTCTTGCCCGAATATATATCCGATATTACGTCGCGCCAGCTTGATGCTCTCAGAATATCAAGCTGAGGCTTGGTCACGTTTTGTGACTCCGCAGTATCGATATATTTCATTATCTTCATTATTTCGGGGAAAAGTGAGTAATCCTGAAGCTTCTCCGAGCTGTTAAATGAGATGACAAAGCTCGATAGCATATCGTTTCCGAGAAGCTTGAAATAGCTGTATGAATAAGCTGCGGTAAGCTCATTTCCCGAAATGTTTTTCGGAACGCTCCACATAAAGGTAAAATGTCTCGGCGCGTTTGAGTACTTTTCCGCAACAGACGCAAGGTATTCGGAATATACCGCCGCTCTGTCGGCATTGATACCGCTATATTTGACCGAGCTGAATTTTCCGTTTGCTATAGTCTCATTTGAGATACCGTAAGGAAGTGACGCTGTCTCTATCATAGTTGAGAACGGAAACTCATTTGCGAGATATCCGTCATAGAAGGCGCATACCACCTCCAGCAATTCAGCCGAGACTCGTGTCTTCGCGTTTGCCGAATATGCGTCGGTATCACCGAAGGGCATAACGATATCCATCTCGCTGCTCGATGATCTTGCCACTCCTCCGACGACTAACATATAGTACGCGTAATTCTCGGCGTATTCCGAAAGTCCCATTACATTATCCGAAAAGAAATCATCTACCCGCTCTCCGAGTATTATGCCCGACACTCTACCCCTCGAGGAATTTGAATATCTTTCGCAAAGAAAGTCGGTAAATGCCGCGACCAGACTTACAGTCTGAGGAGAGCGCATATCGGGCACAGCGGTATCGGTCAGGTTTGATCCAACGAGCGTATCGACACTCCCTTCGGGTGTTGAAGAAAGCAGGAACTGAAGGTACACCTTACTGTCGGTGGTAGTAAGGCTCTTTATTTTTGCATCAAGCTCCCCGATATATTCCTTATCAAAATATATATAGGAATCCTGCATCGAGTAGAGATATCCTGTGCTTCCGTCGCTCATAAGTTTGTCAAGCGAAATCCTTATGACCGACGTTGAAACGTTTGCGTTTATTGCTGCCGAGGTAAGCTCGGTCATTGCGCCCTTATAATAGGACTTGTCGCCCTTTTCAAAGGAATACTTGCTCGTAACAGAAGGATATACCGGCTCTCCTATAGGCTTTATGTCACCGCGCTGGTTGTATATCACCACCGCGTAACGGGAAAATCTTTCGTTATTTCCGTCGTCCTTTACGGCAAATTCAAATTTAATTGATATCGATGCCGTTGCGACGGGCTTGACCTGAGGGTCAAGAACGACCTCCTCAAGCGACTGGGTATGCTCAAGTCTGTAGACAGCCAGCTTATAATCACTGTGGGTAACCATTATATCGTGATTTATTCTTCCGCTTATGGTGACCTTTTTATCTGAAGCGGAATAAAGGCAGGAGCTTATCTCACCAATATCATCGTAAACAATAACGGAGGATTCCTCCCCGTTTCCTGTTTCAGCGGCGAGAATGCTCACCGAAAATATCTGAGTCAGCATAAGCAATGCGAGAATCACAGCTATTATTTTCAATTTGGAGGTCCTCCTTTCACAAATATATAAATATTGTACCATATTTCCTATCTAAAATCAACAGCTTTTTTAATATTTTACTTTAGAATAAAAAACCTGTTGAAAAAAAGATAATTATGTGCTATAATATAGAAAACTGTACTGAAGGGAGTGTGAATATGAAAAAAATTTATATTCTTTTGAGCGCCACAAAAACACTGCCCTCAAGACTGATTCACACTATTATGAAGGGTGGATATACACACGCGTCCATCGCCCTTGAACCAAGATCAGACAAGCTATACAGTTTTGCCAGAAGAACCTTGAATAATCCCCTAAATGCGGGATTTATAATAGAGGACCTACATAAATTTGTTTACTCAAGGTATGAAAATTGTCCCTGCGCCGTATATTCCGTTGAGGTCAGCGACGAAGCTTACGAAAAGGCAAAAAATATCGTTGGAAAATTTGTCGAGAACAAAAAAGTGCTGAACTACAATTTTCTTGGTCTTCTTCCCGCGAAGCTCGGCATAAAATTTGAACGGAAGAAAAATTTCACCTGCTCACAGTTCGTTGCGAGTGTGCTTCACTACTCGGGCGCTGTGGAGCTCCCGAAGCACCCTTCCCTTATGATGCCGAACGATTTTCCTAAGCTTGAGGGAGTAAAGCTCATATATACGGGAACTATTAAGAATTGCTTTCTTGAGTCTCACCGTAAGGAAAGCGCCCTAAAGAACAGCTAATTTTAAAAATTTTTTCAAAAGCTCTTGATTTTGCGGTGTCTATATGGTATAATACCACTTGTTGCCCATCAAGGGTCATATGCCGGTGTGATGGAATTGGCAGACGTGCTGGACTCAAAATCCAGTGGTAGCGATACCGTGTCGGTTCGACCCCGACCACCGGCACCAGAAAGAGGCTGTCTCAAATGCAAATTTGAGACAGCCTCTTTTAGGGGATAGTCAGATTTGAGCAAGAAGCGTCGTTCTTCGGGGCGTGAGGCGTACAAGCGTACGTCGAGCCCCGAAAACGGCGGTAGAAAAAGTCCATAAAGATGGAGAATTTCGAAGAAATTCAACCTATTACTGTCTCATTTGCGTTTTTATGCGTAAACGGGATTTTTTTATTTATTCTCGGACTTTTTCGGTCTTGCCAAATGTGACAGCCCCTGTTAGGGGATAGTCAGATTTGAGCAAGAAGCGCCGTTCTTCGGGGCGTGAGTCGTACAAAGGTACGTCGAACCCCGAAAACGGCGGTAGAAAAAGTCCATATAATTTGAGAATTTCGAAGAAATTCAACCTATTACTGTCTCATTTGCGTTTTTATGCGTAAACGGGATTTTTTTATTTATTTTCGGACTTTTTCGGTCTTGCCAAATGTGACAGCCCCTTTTTTTATTTTTTATCTCTTACCGCGATAGCTCTGTCGGGGTAATTGGTGATTATAGCATCACAGCCATTATCGATACACCACTCGATCTTCTCTTCCTCGTTTATTGTCCAAGGGTGGATACGTATCCCCGCGTTGTGACAGTTCTCGATATAATTCTCAAGATTGGGAATGAGGCTGAGACTTGGATGAACGGCATAAGCGCCCATATTACAAGCATATTTCCAAGGATCAAGAAGGTTGAAGCCATAAAGGGGAGCGGTCAGCGCTTCGGGAGCGACCTCCTTCATTCTCTTGAGCTGGAGATGATCGAAGGAGGAATACAAGACCTTATTCTCCATTCCGTATTTTTTAGCGATCGCATCACAAGCGGAAGCGATCTCGGCATCCTTTGATTTTATCTCAACGTTAACGATAAGTCCCGTGGGTGCGAGAAGCTCGTATACCTCGTCAAGGGTGGGTATTTTGATCCCTCTCTTCTCCCCATAGAATTTATATCCGAAATCAAAGAATTTAAGCTCATCAAGGGTATAGCTCGTAACGGGTCCCTGACCGTTAGAGGTCCTATCGATCTTTTCATCGTGAATAACGACGACACGTCTGTCCTTTGTGAAGTGGACGTCAAGCTCAACTCCGTCAGCCTTCATATCGACAGCAAGCTTGAATGCCTCAAGTGTGTTTTCGGGGCTGTAGCCGCAAGCACCTCTGTGCGCCCATACAAATGTTTTTTCAGAAACTCTTCCCATATTGATCTCCTTTCAGCTTACGCGTATTACGCATTTCACTCTACCATTTTAGCATATTTTTTTCCTTATTTCAAGAGCTTTGGAAATAATCATTCTTATTTTTTATTCCGCGCCCATATTGAATGTAACATCTTTTTTCGAATGTCATATTATGTCTATTGAAGGAGGTGTTAAGTTTGAAACAGATAACTAACAGTCGTGCTTCGCCTTGCCTAAAAATGAGCGCAGAGAAAAGACTGTCGCAAGGCAGTCAAAAAAAATAGTATTGA
>SVSX01000005.1 GCA_015064085.1 Oscillospiraceae bacterium
CAGATTTGAGCAAGAAGCGTCGTTCTTCGGGGCGTGAGGCGTACAAAGGTACGTCGAGCCCCGAAAACGGCGGTAGAAAAAGTCCATAAAGATGGAGAATTTCGAAGAAATTCAACCTATTAGTGTCTCATTTGCGTTTTTTTCTGTCGCAAACGGGATCTTTTTATTTATTTTCGGACTTTTTCGGTCTTGCCAAATGTGACAGCCACTGTTAGGGGATAGTCAGATTTGAGCAAGAAGTGTCGTTCTTCGGGGCGTGAGGCGTACAAAGGTACGTCGAGCCCCGAAAACGGCGGTAGAAAAAGTCCATAAAGATGAAGAATTTCGAAGAAATTCAACCTATTAGTGTCTCATTTTCGTTTTTTCTGTCGCAAACGGGATCTTTTTATTTATTTTCGGACTTTTTCGGTCTTGCCAAATGTGACAGCCCCTTAGTATTTTATTGGATCAGTTGTCCTTAGGAATTATAGGATAGAGCTGAATGGTGTTGCCGCCGTCGACAACAAGCTCAGCACCCGTGGTGTTTCTCGCGTGAGCCGCGAAATAATATACGGCATCAGCCACGTCCTCGCCTACGGCAACGTCGCCGATGGGGGTGAATCTCGAGGGCACGTCACGGTAGAAATCGGGATTTTTCTCCCAGCGGTCGGTCTTTATCATACCTGGGAGAACCGCGTTTACACGGATATTATATTTTCCGAGATCAAGCGTGAGCGCACGCATAAGACCGAGCTGTCCGCCCTTGGAGGCAACGTATGCCACTCTGTCGGGAATAGCGCGGTATGCGGTATTCGAGTTAACAAACACGATATTTCCGCCGCCGTTTTCCTTCATTCGCCTTGCGGCGTGCTCGGAAAGACAATAGTTCCATACAACGTTAGTATTTATCACCTTCATAAGATCGGTCAGAGGGCTTTCAAATATCTTCTGTCCGAGACCTTGATCTGCGGCGTTGAGAACAAGGGTCTCAACAAAAAGTCCCTTTGCGTCGATCTCCGCGAACATTTTTTCGACCGACTCCTCGTCGACTGTCCTTTCGTCGAGGAGGGAATCGATATGGTATCCCATTATAAGAACGTCAGGGAACTGTTCCTTATATTCCTGCTCCTTTGCGTGTACTTTTTCCGCGTTTCTGCCTGTGAAGATAACGTTGTATCCCTCAGACGCGAATTTTTCAACTATAGCTACGCCCGTGTTTATACAAGCGCCTGTTATTAATGCTGTTTTCATAAAGAGTTATTTCCTTTCAATGGGTTGTTCAGTTTATCTCTCCAAATACTAAGAACAATGGGTAGTCTCTTATGGGGAGGAGACGCAGCTTCATACCGCCGAAGCTGTCCTTTTCGATCATATTCTCGGGTATTTCGTAGATCGTGCCGTCCATAGGATCGACAAGGTGTGGCTCACCAAGATCAGCGCAATTCAAGGTTACCGCGTGTTCAAAGTCGGATACCATATGGTTCGACGGATACCAATAGGCATAGGCGTACGAGCGGTTATCGAGACGGAATCCGTAGCTCTGCACCTCTGCAGCTGAAATGCTCGGAACTCTTCCGCAGTGGGGAGCCATATCGTCCTCCGCGAGGATTGGAAGATCTATTACCTCGATATTTCCCGCGAGAAGCGACGCAAGGGAGGAGAGGGCGTAATAAGAGGGCTTTGGGGGATATTCTCCCGTGGCAATACCGTCGTCGTCAAATTCCGCTCCGAGAACTCCGAAATATCCGAAATCCTTGTAGCTTGCTTTGTCTCCGACTTTGCCTTTGAGAGCCTCCATCATATCCATACAAGAGAAGTATGATGTGAATTTAACGTTGCATCCCAGGTCGGTAACGAGATGTCTTAGCAGATGCTTACACTGCTTTCTCGGTGTCCAGCCTCCGTCCTTCAAAGCTCCGTTTCCGAAGGGACGTGACTGAGCGCCCGACTCTCCCTGAATTATTTCGAGAGAGGGCTTGTAAAGATCAATAATTCCGCGAAGCGCCTTTATGGCAGGGTCGAGCTTTCTGTCGTCAAAGGTGTACATATGGAAGGAAACTGCGTCGATATAGTCAGCCATTCCGGTCTTGAAGGCTTCGTTGAAATAGATGACGTCGATCTTAGTGAGAGCGCATCCGATGATGTAGCAGTCGGGGTTGCCCTCCTTCAGCGCCTTTGCTGTGGCGATGGTGAAGTTTCCAAGCTCGGTGGCGTTTACTCCGTGCTTCCAGCAATGAAGTCCGTTGGGCTCGTTCCAGACCTCCATATGGTCAACGCGTCCGCGAAAATGCTTTGCGAGAGCAACGCAGTAATTGTGCCAAGCGGAGATCTGCTCCTCTGTATGGATAGGAGGACAGCCAACAGCTCCGAAGCATTCCTCAGCCATACCGCCGTACAGCGCGTTTCCGTAGCAAACGCACATCCAAGGAGTCATTCCGCGGGCGATTATGTTGTCAACAACAGAATCAAGCCAAGCGAAATCGTAAACACCCTTTTCACGCTCGGTCCTCTGCCAGCCTGACTGTATTCGTACCCATTTAACACCTATGTTTCCCAATTTGTCATAAGCCTTGGTGGGATCAAAAGCGTTTCTGTCAAGCTTTTCAAAGCCGATCCCAAGCCTCGATGTTTCTATATCCGAGGCTTTTTTATATTTTATTTTTCCGCAGGGATTTAGTCTATACATGTATTTTCTCCTTAAAAGTAAAATTCTGTTTTTGCGGGTCTGATGTCTGTGAGAGCACCTGTATAGTGGCGGAGATTGTGCTCGACGTAGGGATGCTTCAGGCACTCCTCCTCGTTGAGCTCAATACCGAGACCGGGCTTATCTCCTATCTTTATTCTGCCATTTTCATAGACGAGAGACTCGTCTGTTACGTCCTTGCGCCAATCAACGTCGCTGTACATAATTTCAAGTATGCAGAAATTAGGACAGCAAGCGGCGAGCTGAAGGGTCGCGGCGTTTGCCACGGGTCCTGAGGGGTTGTGGGGAGCGAAGGGAATATAATGCGCCTCGGCGATAGCGGCGATCTTCTTAAGCTCCATAATACCGCCCGCATGGGAGATGTCGGGCTGAATGTAGTCGCAGGCTCTTCTTCTGAAAAGCTCGTTGTAATCAAATCTTGTGTAAAGTCTCTCGCCCGCGGATATTGCGACGGGGGACTTTTCTCTTACTGCCTCGAGAGCCTCAAGATTGTTGGGCGGTACGGGCTCTTCAAGGAACATAGGCTTGAAGGGAGCAACCTCCTGAGCGATCTTTATGCCCGTGGGAACATCGAAGCGACCGTGCGCCTCGATAAGGAGGTCGACCTGATCTCCGACAGCCTCGCGAACGGCGGCTATACAACGAATAGCCTTGTCAAGATCCTGATTGGATATCTGGAGATAGCTCTTTCCAAAGGGATCCCATTTCATAGCGGTAACGCCTCGCTTTACCGCCTCTTTTGCTTTCGCTCCAAATTCCTCAGGCTCTTTTGCGCCCGCAAACCAGCCGTTGACGTAGATACGGCAATCCTCGTTGACCTTTCCTCCGAGAAGCTGATATACAGGCACTCCAAGCGATTTTCCGAGGATATCCCAAAGCGCCATTTCAACTGCAGACAGAGCGCTCATAAGCACCGCGCCGCCTCTCCAATATGCGTCTCTGTAAATATCGTGATAGTGCTTTTCTATCTGCCTTGGGTCTTTTCCTACAAGGTAATTTTTTATGTGCTCAACCGCACCGACAAGCGCCTTTTCCTTATATTCGAGTGTGCCTTCGCCAACACCCGTGATGCCTTCGTCTGTATAAACCTTCACGAATACCCAGTTAGTTCTGAAACAGTCAACGACAAAAGTTTTTATATCTGTAACCTTCATTTTTTTACTCCTTTATATCAAATACTCTTACAAAGTCAACGACAAATTTGTCTCCTGCCTTTGCTGCCTGAATTGCTTCTTCGGTGGGGCGGTGATCTTCATTGCGATAACCGTCTGTTTCGGTGGAAATGAGAATGAACTCATCCGTGTCAGAGAGTTTATCGGTTATCACGCCATCCTCCTCGCCATCTATATAAAATACGTATTTATCGGGAAGCCAGAGAAGACCGAAAGTGTGGAACTCATCGGGAGATACGTTCTTTCCACCTACCTTGCTACGCTTCATATCAAGACCGTAACCGCCTGTGAAGGCATTGTGGGGCTTGATTGCTCCGTTTGCCACAAAGCATTCCATAATGTCTATCTCAGTGCCCGTCTTCTTGCTGTCATTAGATGCGCCGATGATAGGTGACTGTATCCAAAATGCGCTTCTCCAGCCCGTGTGCTCCTGAAGCTTACAACGGCACTCATAGTATCCGTATCTGTGAGTGAATTTGTTATCCTTGAGCTTTCCTATGGGCCACTGAAGATGCTCTTTTCCAAAGGTGGTTTTCTCAACGGGCTGATCCATAAAATTATATCCCGTCTGAAGCTGAGAGGAAACTATCTCTCCGTTTTCCTCAAAGATAGAGAAGACAGCACAGCCGTTCTCGATCTTAACTCCCTTGTCGGTCCACGCAGGATGTCTCTTTCCCATCATACAAAGCCTGTAATCCCACTTTGTTTCGTCAAGCTTGTCTCCGTCAAACTCGTCAGACCATACAAGCTCAAATTCATAACCGTCGGGAAGAACACTCGGCTCGTGATCCTTAACATCATACTTTTTCATAGCTTCTTTCTCCTTATAATTGTGTACGAAATCCATAAAGAAATTGTGTTGACAATTCTTTGAGTTTATTATATAATAGATATTACTTAACTAATATAAAAAAATTGCCTTGTTTATTAGAAATCTTATCATCGGAGGAAGAACTATGACGTTGCCTGAAATAGTAGCTGTTGGAGTATATAACGCGCAGGTTACGCAAAAAAAGGCCATAACCAACAACCGAAAAACGACTATGTTTGAGTTGGAGCTTCCTATTGATGACGGAGGTACATCACATATCGATTCGGAAAGCAGGAAGATAACACCTAATATTGTTATCTGCGCAAAGCCCGGACAGCTCAGGCACACCCATCTGCCATTCAAGTGCTATTATATACATATGGTGCTGAACGAGGGACAGCTTTTTGATACACTTATGTCGTTGCCGAATTTCATTGAGGTAAAGGATACCGAGGTGCTTGTCGGGATCTTTACTGAGCTCTGCTCCTATTATGACACGGGTATGGCTCAGAACGAAATAATTATACAGAGTCTTTTGCTGAGGCTGATCTATATTCTCAGTATGAAGTCGTCCACATCGGTAATAAAGCATACCGAGAAGAGCAATAACAGAGAGACGATAGAGAGAATTCTTGAATACATAGAAAAAAATCTTACCTCGGAGCTGACACTTGAAAGGCTCGCAAGGGAGGCACGGTTCAGCACGATATATTTCCACAAGCTTTTCAAGGCGTCAACGGGCAGGACATTACATAAATATATCGAGGAGCAACGGATAAAAAAATCGATAAATCTTCTGCTATCAACAGATATGACACTGACACAGATCGCCTATGAATGCGGTTTTTCCTCTCAGGCATATTTCAGCTATGCCTTCAAAAAGAGGATGGGGAAAACTCCCAAAGAATACGTAAAGGAGATCTATAGCAGATATGACTCGGAATGAGCCGTTATATATTGACAGCTGTTTCTTTTTGTGTTATAATTACAAGCGCTATTTTTTCGGAGGACAGTATGCTGAACACCTTTATAGCCACCCTTGATCCTATGCTGATGCTTTTTATCTGCATCGCTGTCGGATTTATCGCAAAGAAAACCAACATTTTACCTGCCAACACAGGACCCGTTCTCGCAAAGCTTGAGACTTGGATATTTTGTCCCGCGCTCAGCTTCAGCACAATGGCAACCTTCTGCACTGTAAGCTCGATAAAAACTCACGCGGTAAATATACTCTTGTCTTGCTTTTGTGTGGCTCTCGGACTTACCATAGCTATCCTTCTTTCATTTCTTTTTGTAAAGGAAAAAAGTCCGGAGAGGGGAATATACCAGTATGCGATCGCCTTCGCAAACGGAGGATATGTGGGAGATCCCTTGGTAATGGCACTTTTCGGGGATATGGCGCTCTCATACTATAAGCTTTTTTATCTTCCGTTCAGCATTACGATCTACACATGGGGAATAAGCGTTCTCGTACCGAACAACGGTGAGAAGAGAAAGCTTTTTAAAAAGATACTGAATGCGCCGACGATCGCTATGTTCCTTGGTATCATCGTCGGACTCAGCGGAGCAGGGGAATATATCCCTTCCTTCGTCACCTCGGCACTGAATTCGCTGAAAGCCTGTATGGGTCCCGTCGCAATGCTTCTCGCGGGATTTACCGTGGCAAAATACGATATAAAAAAGATGCTGAGGAACACAAAGGTATACATAGCTACATTCTTGAGACTTATAATTTTGCCCACTGTTATCATTGGAGCGCTTTTTGGTGTAAAGGAGCTTGTTAATCTGGTGTTTGACGCCAATATAGGAAATTCGGTGCTTTATCTTGCATTCTTTGCCACTGCCGCGCCGCTCGGCTTGAATACTGTTGTTTTCCCCGAGTCCTACGGCGGAAATCCCGAAACGGGAGCGAGTATGGCAATGATATCGCACACCCTTTGCGTTTTTACAATACCCGTGATGTACGCTATTATGGTGGCATTATTCGGTCCTATGGTAATATAAAATCAAGAGAAAGGTAAAATCACAATGAAATCTGTTTATCCGATCACAGGTACGTTTATTGACGAGATCACATACGATATTCCTTCTTCAAATTGGACAGATGAGCAATGGAAAAAGGATCTGGACAATATGAGGGAGGTGGGAATGGACACGCTTATATTCATACGTGGCGCGTTCTATGATAATTGTATCTACCCTTCAAAAATATTTCCCTCTCTGAGAGAGGAGGGTGAGGACCTTGCGGCTCTCATAATGGAAGAAGCGGAAAAGCGAGATATGCAGGTGTATATGGGAATGTATATCAGCGATCTTCATTGGAATAACGGTGACTACCTGAACGAGATAGCGCAGAATAAAAAATTTGTTCGCGAGGTGCTTGAGCGATATGGTGATATTCCTTCCTTCAAGGGGTGGTATATACCTCAGGAGGGCTCACAGAACAGACATAACATAAAGGAATTAATGGGCGGACTTGCGGCGCTTTGCAAGGACGTTTCGCCCGATAAGTCGGTGTTGATCAGCCCCTATTTCAGGGGAAGAAATATCACCTCAGAGTCTTTTTCACCTAAGCGTACACGCGAGGAGTGGGAAAATATTCTTGAGAATTGCGGGAAGGATATAGATATCTGCGCTTTCCAGGACGGAACAGCGCCTCTTGACGAATATGCGGAGTACCTCAAGGCGGCAAAGGCGGTCTGTGATAAACACGGAATAAAGCTTTGGGCAAACGTGGAGACCTTTGAGCGCGATGTGCGCCGTATGTATTATCCGATTCCTTTTGAACTTTTGCGCAGAAAGATAGAGATCGCTGAGCCCTATGTTGAAAAATATATCACCTTTGAGTTTTCACATTTTATGAGTCCGCAGTCGATCTATCCCTCCGCAAGAAATCTCAACACACGCTACCGCAATTACTACGAAAATAAAAAATGACGGTTTTTGAAACGGAGGAGATATGATTTCTTTTTCTGAAAGCTCCAAATGGATAGGAATTGGCGAGGGCTGGTATAAAACAGGTGTCGAAAGCCCCGCCGTGCAGCTTCGCCGAGTATTTGACTATGACGGAGACGGAAGGGCAGAGTGCCTTATCTGCGGTCTTGGCGCATACGTTCTGTATATCAACGGCAAACGCGTGAACGATGATGTGCTGTCTCCTGCCTTTACCGCGTATCATATTCGTACTTTGTATATGCGATATGACGTTACTCGGTATTTGAAGAAGGGTGAGAACGTAATAGCTGTCAAGCTGGGAAACGGATTTTACAATCAGACGACCGAGGATGAATGGAACTTTTTTACGGCTACCTGGCGCAATATGCCCCGTCTGCGTCTTGAGATATTTGCGGACGGAAGCTCGGTGATAGCCAGCGACAGGAGCTGGAAGGTGACCTGCGACGGCGCAACGGTGCATAATGCCGTCCGTGAGGGGGAATATTACGACGCGCGCCGAGAGGACGGCTGGAGAGAGGTGGGGTATGACGACAGCTTGTGGCTCACACCCCGTATTGTCCGCGCTCCCGGCGGTATTCTTTACGAGCAGGATATGCCCGTTATTCGTGAATGCGAAAGAATAAAGCCTGTTGCTGTGTGGAGGTCGAAAAACGGCTGGACCTACGATTTCGGTCAGAATATTTCGGGATATGTAGGTCTGCAAATGCAAGGCGAGGTGGGAGAGACGGTGGCTTTTCGCTATGCCGAAAAGCTTAACGGCAAGGAGATCGATCAGAGTAATATCGACGTATACGTAAAAACCGACAGATACCAGCAGGACAGATATACCTTCAAGGGAGAGGGCGTGGAATGCTGGAAGCCTGAATTTGTATATCACGGATTTCAGTACGTCGAGCTAAGCGGTGTGCGGACACAGCCGCCGTCTGATTGTCTGACTGCCTATTTTGTCCATACCGATCTCGGGAAAAAGGGAAGCTTTCGATCTTCCGACGAGCTGTTGAATTGGATATACGATGCAGCTATCCGCTCCTTTTTGGGGAATTATCACGGTATTCCTACCGATTGCCCTCACCGTGAAAAGAACGGCTGGACGGGAGACGCGGCACTCTCTTGTGAATATGCGACCTTCTTTTACGATATGAATAAGGCATATAAAAAGTATCTCGAGGATATATGTGATACCCAAAGGGCAAACGGACAGATATGCTCGATCGCACCGTCATCGGGTAAGATGTATAATTGGGGAACAGGACCTGCGTGGGATTGCGCACTCTTCTTTATTCCTTATAACGTGTATTTGGAGACGGGTGATACCTCGTGTATATATACGGTATATCCGCACGTAAAGAGATATCTTGAGTATGTCGAGGAGCTTGAGGAGGATCTTAGTTTGTGCTTCGGGCTCGGGGATTGGTGCGCTCCCGTTGAGTGTGGACGGTCCGAGCTTATGAGCGGCAGATTTTCGGATAGCTGCTATTATTACGCTATGCTGTCTGTAGCTTCAAAAATGGCAAAGCTGACAGACTCTCACTCTCAAGCTGATAAATACCTCGCTAAGGCACGGGCTGTCAAAGAGAAAATACGTGAGTTGTTTGTGGAGGGTGACAGCGTGGACAATAATTCGCAAGGCTCGTTGGCTGCGGCGTTGTATTTTCATATAGTGGAAGATGATCAAGCTCGGCGAATTGCGGAGAAGCTTGTTCGCTCTATTGAAAGCGACGGCTATAAATACAAGGTCGGTATTCTCGGCATTCAGGCTTTACTTAACGGTTTGTCCGAGTATGGATACACCGACGTAGCATATAAGACCGTTGCGCGAGAGGATTATCCGTCTTATGGATTTTGGAAAGGTCGGGGAGCGACTACACTTTGGGAGCGCTGGGACGGAGTCAACTCGAGAAATCATCATATGTACGGAAGTGTGCTTGCTTGGATAACGCGATATGTCGCGGGAATTCGCAACACCGACGTGGCGTATAAGAGCTGTGTGCTTCAACCGTTTTTCTTCGCGCAGGAATGTCAGGCTGAGGCGTCTACCTGTACACCCTACGGCGAACTCGGCTTTTCCTGGAAAAAGCGGAATAATATTTTCACGGCTGACGTCGTCATACCCGAGGGCGTGGAGGCTACGCTTATTTTGAACGGCGCTCAAACAGAATTGGATGCGGGGTCTTATGAGATAAAGATTCAGATTTAATTAAAAAGGGGCTGTCTCAAATGCAAATTTGAGACAGCCTCTTTTAGGGGATAGTCAGATTTGAACAAGAAGCGCCGTTCTTCTTCGGTCTTGCCAAATGTGACAGTCCCGGTTTTTTGATGATCAACTGAATTTTATATCGACCGAGATCGGAAGGTGGTCGGAGGTGGATACCGACTTGCTCGTGATTATCGACTGATATTTTGTAACGTTCAGACCGCTCTTTGATACAAGTGCGTGGTCGATAGCAGAGCCTGCTCCCGGAACAGATCCAAGCGAGTGATTTGTTGAGAAATGTTCGTTGAAGCTATTAGCCGCGATGGATTTCGCCGCAACAAGATTGTCTTGCGTAAGTATCTTATAGGGGGCGCTGGCGCGTGTGCAGTTAAGGTCGCCCATAACTATAAAGGGAACGCCCGCGTACTTTGTCTCAAGATTCTTCATCTCGCTGTAGAGCTCGCCCGCATCCTGCTGTCTGAGAGTATCTGCCGTTGTGGGATTTCCGTGATAGGTAAGGTGGGTAGAGAAGGTAATGAATCTCTCACGGCTTACTTTGTCCTCAAAGAGCGCCCAGGTGTAGGATTTTGAGGAGGAGAGGTAAGAGTCGGGATTTGTGGATACCGACTCGTAGAAATGGTGTCCCGAGTCGACAAGCGTTACCTTATCCGCTCTGTAGAATATCGGAGTGTAGTTTACGTCAGCGGGGTTCTGTGCGTCGAGAGAGCTTTGGGAGAGGGTGTCGAGCTGACAGTCCACCATAGTATATCCCATCTGGATAAGAATAGGATTAAGCCTCGTGTGCCACTTGAAATCCTTGTTCTTTATAATACCGTCGCTCATTTCCTGAAGGAGAAGAATGTCGGCATCGGTCTCCTTGAGTGTATCCGCGTGGCCCTGAGCCCATTGTTGCTTTGCAGTTTCATCAGCGAGACTCTTGAAGATGTGGAAATATACGTTTGATGATACTATACGGATATCGCCGCTGTCCTTCTTCTGAATACCTATGGGAGTCTGAGGAAGCGTGGCTGTGCTATAATTTGCGGCATATGCGTTAAGTACGACCAACTGCTCATTTGTGTAAGGAGAGAAGCGGGAAAGGGTGTTTACAATAACGTTGTATTTGTACTCCTTGTTAGCTCCCGCCGAGGAGAGATCTCGAAGTGCCGAGAACGCAACACCCGCCACGGCTCTGCGTGTGTAGGTCTTTGCGTAGATCCTTTCTCCGCCGACCTCAGCGTATGCTATAGCGGCATACTCACGCTTAAAATCGGTAACGTTGGTGATATGCTTAGAATAGATATAAGTACCTGTTCCTCGTCCACAAAACTCCTTTTCGAGGTCGCCTACCTTGTAGTCCTTATATGAGTCCTCATAGGTAAGCTTTGAAAGCGCCTCAGCGGTGAATTCTCCCGCCTCGTAAACGTATTCAAGGGGAGCTATCACCATTCCGATCTTGAATCCGTCAGCACCGTATTTCTTTGTGAGATCGTTCATATAACTTCTGTCAAGCTCCATCTGGAAGATCATTGAAGAGGTATAAGGAGAATCGAGCTTGATTTTTGCGCCGTCCATTGTTCGTATGCCGACGTCGTCCTTGCTCGGCGCGTCAGACAGATGCAGAATGTGCATTGTCCAATAGTCCTGAGGCTGTCCGTGCGCGGGATACTTTTTCTCTATAGCCTCGATGTTTTCATCGGTAAGCTCACAGTAATACCAATGCTCACCCTTGGGCGACACGAGAACGCTGCAAAATGAGATCATATTTGTGATGTTTGCTCCGATCTCTTCCTTGAGAGCGGATATTTTCAGAGCAACCTCGATGACCGTCTTTCCGTCCTTATGGCTTCCTCCGTACTGTGAATAAAGCTTTTCGGGGTCAACCGCGGGAGAGGTGGGAACACCTGTTGAAAATTCAAGATAGTTCAGATCGTGGACCTTAGCCTTTCCGTCCGATGAGAGCGAAAATGACATACGCAGTCTTGTGAACATATCCGAAAATCCGCCAAGTGTAGGTAATCCAAGATTGAACATAAAGTATCCTGAATTTGGGGAATATTCGGTGCTGTTCATCTCTACTGCAAGATATATGCACTCTCTGTCATAAGAGAAATAGTGCTTTGCGGACGAGATGTAGCCGTCGTCGTTATTTGTAAATTCAACGTCGACAGACGTCGAATACTCATCCTCCGTTATCGTGCCGTCTGCAACGGGAGGCGTGGAGTCTCCGTCAGCTCCAAGATAAATGTGATCCTGACCGAGAAATGCTATCTCACGGGCATCTACGGGTGTTAACGCGCAGGATGATATCGTAAGAAGTGACATTACAGTCAGCATACTTAAAAGAAGGCATAATGTTTTTTTCATAATCACCGTGTCCTTTTGAATTGTTTTCTAAATATTTTGGAAGTTGCTTTGTCATAGTAGGACGTCATATGCTCAGATGTATTATACTTCCCAAATGGCATACTATATTGAAAATTCTAACATATTTTTGACATCATTGTCAATAGAAAAGAAGAAAAATAATACAAATAAATATTATAATAATTATAATACAGTAATTTTTGTTTTTTAAACCTTTGAACATATTGAAAAATGAAAAGAAATGTGATATAATGAATATGCTTCTTAATGAGAAAAATTTTAACTGACGAAAGGCGGTGAAGCAATGGCGGATAAAGAGAAAATAATGTCCGACGTTAAGAAAAAAGCGAAAAGTAAGGCGAAAAGAAAAGCAAAAAGCAAGGTGAAGAAGATCCACCTCGCAACTATTATTATAAGCATTCTTTGCCTTGCGATCGGAGTATTTGCGGGAGCTTTTGCCTATAGCTTTATAAGCGCGGATGACGGCTTTTATCTCAAAGGAGATAAAGAGTACACAGTCCCAATTGGAACAAGCTTTACCTATTACGATGAGGGGGCGAAGGTGATCTCCTTCGGTCAGGATATTTCCGATCGGGTAAGAGTTGAAACAAATCTTCGCGAGGTGGATGACGGTGAATATACCGTGGATACCTCCGTACCCGGAGACTACTACATCATCTACCGTGTTGACTCGATAAAGTACGGCGAAATAATGCGCGTAAGAACAATAACCGTTAAAGGAGAATGACGATGGCTAAGAGAAAAAAGAAATTTTCAAAGGGATTAACGGTCTTTCTTGCGATACTTTGCTTTATAGTCGGAACGGCAGGAGGCTTTTTTGGATACTTCAAGCTTACAATGCCTACCGACACAGATACGTATGTAAGCGGAGATCTTGTGATAAATTTCCTCGAGCTTGGCAACAAGTATACAGGAGACTGTACCTACATAAAGGCGGGGGATAACGATATCCTTATAGACGCGGGCTCGAGGACCTCAAGTGTCACCTCGATAAGCGCTTTCCTTGACGAAAACGTTACCGACGGCACACTCGAGTACGTTATAGTCACACATGCCCACGAGGACCATTATGCGGGATTTGCCACCTCGGAGGATGCGAAGAGTATATTCGATCTTTATGAGTGTGAGATCATAATCGATTTCTCTCAGATAACAGAGGACAAGGCCGATCAGAAAAGCTACAAGAACTATATCCGAGAGAGAGACGCTGAGATCGCTGCGGGGGCGGAGCACTATACCGCTAAGGAATGCAGAGAGAGCGGAAAGAGTAAGTTTGATCTTGGATCGGGAATAGAGCTTGAGATACTTGACAGCTACTATTATTATAATGTGGCTGAGAGTGAGAACGACCATTCGGTTTGCACGATGATAAATCAGGGCGACCGACACTTCCTTTTCACGGGAGACCTTGAAAAGAAGGGCGAGGAAAAGCTCTGCGAGATGAACGATCTTCCCAAGGTGGATCTTTATAAGGCGGGACACCACGGTTCGGGAACATCGTCCCACAACGTTCTGCTTGAGAAGATACAGCCCGAGATCGTTTGTGTGTGCTGCTGCGCAGGTAGCTCTGAATACACAAAGAATAACGCAAATCAATTCCCGACTCAGGAATTCGTTGACAGGATCGCCCCCTATACCGACAGAGTTTACGTAACGACCCTTTGCGTCGATTACGAAAATGATGAGTTTACCTCGATGAACGGAAACATCAAGGTCACCTCGGGCAAGGGAGAGATAGCTGTGGATTGCTCGAATAACAATACCTTGCTAAAGGATACTGCGTGGTTTAAAAAAGCCCGAGAATGTCCCGATGCGTGGAAATAATAAAAAATCTCTGACCGTTTTGGCGGTCAGAGAATTTTTTTTGAATTTTTTCTTGAATGTAGAAATGTTCATATATATATGATATAATGAATTTGATAACAGCTTCTGAAAATATGAAATGCACAGATTTTGTATCGCCCTTGGATTTGTCATATGTTGAATTGGGTGCGCAAAATGCTTGTGTTGTATATTGTAATTTTTAAAGGAATAGCATCATTGAATTTTATATCTTTGTTTTGTAATTTATTTTGATATTTTAAGTATAAAAAACAAGTCTTAACATAGTTTATTGGGTTTTCATTCTTGATATATTTTACAATATGTTTTTTGAAGCTTTAAACAATTATTTTGAAAAAATGTGTCGAATTATACATACCTGACACTGGTTATAAATCAAATACTATTTAAGAAAGGAAAGATTATGGCATTATTACAGCTTCGTGACATTGGAAAGATCTACGTATCCGACGGTAACGTTGCCGTTGGAATCAGAGGTGTAAACCTTTCATTTGAGCGCGGGGAATTCGTTGCTATCACGGGTAAATCGGGTTCGGGTAAATCGACTCTGCTCAACGTGATATCGGGAATGGATTCCTATGAAGAGGGTGAGCTTCTTATAGAGGGCTCTCCGACCTCTCACTATCTTCAGCCCGATTGGGAGGAGTATCGCGAAAAATACATCTCATTTATCTTTCAGGATTATAACATTATAGAGAGCTTTACCGTCTTACAAAACGTTGAGCTCGCGCTTATGCACATTGAGGATAAAAAGGAGAGACGCCGCCGTGCGCTCGAGCTTATAGAGCGTGTCGGACTCAGCTCTCATATCAAGCACAAGGGAAGTAAGCTCTCGGGCGGACAGAAGCAGAGGACGGTAATTGCCCGTGCCCTCGCGAAGGAGAGTCCGATAATTCTTGCGGATGAGCCCACGGGAAATCTTGATTCGGTCACCTCGAAGGAAATAATAGAGCTTCTTCGAGAGGTGTCGAAGGATAAGCTTCTTATTGTTGTGACCCACAATTTCGAGCAGGTTCAGGATGCGGTCACAAGACACATTCGGGTCTTTGACGGTTCTGTGGAGTCGGATCACGTTATAAAAAGAGCCGAGCCTGTTCCCACAGATGATGTCCGACCTGAGCCGAAGCAGGAAACAGAAGGCAAAAAAACGAGGGGAAGAGCAGTTAAAAACGGTATCACTCTCGGAAAGAGCATATTTATCTCGAAGCCAAGGCTTTCAGCCTTTCTTTGCATTTTGCTTACGATCGGTACACTTGGCATTTTTGTGGTGACCTCCTTCTGTGGAAGTGCGGCTGACATATTTAAAAAGCATTATATATTTGAGCCGATCGAGGGACGCCTTGTTATCGCAAAGCGGAGCGGAGAGATGATAAGTGATGATGAGCTCGATGCTTTGAAGAAAGAATACAACGCCGAGCGAGTTCTCCATTACGACATATTGCTTGACGCAGATAACAATAATTACGTAAACTACCGCATCGGTGACCGTATTTATTCCTTCCGCGTACGTCCGAGCTATAACGATCAGCTTGGCATACCCGACGTTGGAAGATATCCTGAGTCGGACGGAGAAGTGTTTTTGTATCTTCCTATACAGTATCAGGATGAATTTGGCAAGGATGAGCTTATTCTCGATGAGATATCTTACAACGGACTGCATCTTGACGTTTCGGGAGTGAAATATTATTATGACAATACAAAGCTTCCGATACTCCTCTTTACCGAGGGGGGCTTCAAGGTTGCTACCGCAAATCACTACGTTGGAAGAAATGCTGTGAACGCAAATATATCGCTTATACGCAAAACGGTAAGCAGCGAGTCTGTGATCAGCAGGATAAATATATCGCAGATAGATCTCTCCTTCGACGTTGAGCAAAACAAAATATACGTTGACTCAAATCAGTACCGTCAGTCTGCGTCAGACGGAGAGCTTGAAACAAGAATAAGTCTGAATTCAAACTATTACAAGCATAACTACGATTACTATGACAGTTCGGAGGAGATAACCTTTTCAAAGACCTTCGATGACAGCTACGTGACAAAATCAAAGCCTTCGGAGGAAACGGTGCAGTATTCCTTTGGAACTGACAGGCTGATCGTTCATCCTCAGGTGGTTGTCGATATGGCAGATGAGGTGCTCTCCGAGTCCTACACTCAGGCGTCACTCTTTTTTGAAAGCGATAAGGATGCCGAGGTGGCAGCCAAGGCGCTGAACGAAAAGGGATATATTGCAGTTCCGGCAAATACCACCTACTCTCCGGGATTTGAGGAGGTTCTTCTCTCGATGCTTCAGTGCGCGATGTTGGCGTTTGTTTGGATGATAACTATAGTTTTTCTTGCGTTTTTCATCAATCTTTGTACAGCGAGAACTCTTGGCGCGTTCAAGGGCGATATGGCAATTATGCGTTCAATGGGCATATCGGTGAAGGTGGTAAGGATAGGTATGTACGTTCGTATGTTGATATCTCTTATCCCCGCATTTATATTTATGGTAATTTCGGCGGTGGGAATATTCACCTCGCCGTCACTCAGCGAGTATTTCAAGTATCTGCAGCTCTGGCAGTATGTCTTGATCATCGTCGGTATGATCATGCTTACCGTTCGTATCACACATAAGCAGATAAGAAAGCTCTTCCGTGAGAGCGTCAAAAAATCCCTGAGAGGAGGTGCGGCAGAATGATCAATATCAAAGGGCTTCATAAATATTTTAATAAAGGAAAACAAAACGAGATCCACGTTATAAACGGTATCGATCTCGAGCTCCCCGAAAAGGGAATGATAGCTATTTTCGGTAAGAGTGGATGCGGAAAGACCACCCTTCTCAACGTGATAGGCGGTCTTGACGGATTCAGCGGCGGCACAGTTATTCTCGACGGGCAGGATGTAAGACAGGATACCGATGTTATAAGAAATAAATATATCGGATATATCTTTCAGAACTATAACCTCAACAAGCAGGAAAGCTGCTTTGATAACGTTGCCGATGCTTTGAGACTCTGTGGAATGAGCGATGAGGCGGAGATAAATGAGAGAGTTATGGCGGCTCTCGCGAACGTTGGAATGGATAAGTACAGCAAACGTCCTCCCGACACCCTTTCGGGCGGTCAGCAGCAAAGAATAGCCATTGCCCGAGCGATAGTGAAAAATCCGCAGATAATTCTTGCCGATGAACCTACGGGTAACCTTGATGAGGCGAATACCGTGATGATAATGGACCTTCTCAAGGCTATCTCAAGGGATCATCTCGTCCTTCTCGTTACCCACGAGGCAAATCTTGTGGACTATTATTGTGACAAGGTCATCGAGCTTTCTGACGGTAAAGTTGTAAGTGTGCGGGATAACAAGTCCGCTAACGGGCTTTACGTTCGTGATAAGAACGACATTTATCTTGGAGAGCTTCAGAAGAGGACTATTTCCGACGCTAATGCTGAGGTGGAGTATTACGGTGATGCTGCAGAAGCGCCCGTGAAGCTTAAGATAATCAACAATGGCGGAAAGCTTTACCTTCAGGTCGACACCTCGGGCGTTCAGATCATAGATGAGTTCAGTGAGATGAACGTTAAAGAGGGTGTGTTTGAACAGAAGGAGGCAACAGGAGATGTTGATAATGATATCGATATGTCGAAGCTTCCTCCCGTAAAGGGAGAGCGCTTTGGAAGTCTCTTTTCCTTCCGATCCTCACTGAAGAGCGGATACAGCGCGAATTTCAAGGGAAGTAAGCGCGGAAAGAAGATGCTCAAGCGCTGTATGTGCCTCTTTGCCGCTGTGGTGGTGTTTATGAGCGCAGTATTCGGAACTGCCCTCGGTGATATTATCAACGTAAGCGAATCCTATAACCATAACGTTTTCTACGTATATACCCCTGACGGAGAGGTTTCCGCAAAGATCAACAATGCTGTTGGATCGGCTGACAGCGGTATTGATTACGTTCGAATGTTTTACGATTACCCCGAGGGAGATATGACGGTCAGATTTGATATGGGAAGCTTTGAGACCTTCAGTGTTTCAAGCTATTCCGATGAGTTTATGACAAACGCGGTCTGGCTTGATTCCACACTTGCAAAGGGTCTTAAGACAGTTGCGGGTAAGAGCGATGGACTTAAGGATACCGAAATACTTATAACTACCAAGGTAGCCGATGCTCTCCTTGAAAAGTCCTCTCTCGGATATATAGAGAATCGTGAGGATCTTGTTGGTATTATGTGCCGCACATTTGCTATCAACGGAAAGACCTTGCGTGTGGCGGGAGTGGTAGAGTCGGATGAAACGGCTGTATATCTCACTCCTATGGCTATGGCGAGATATCTCAACCAAGGAAATACCGCAGGCGTTCTTCTGGCAAGTGATTATGGATTTGATCTGTCCGAGGGAGAGGTCGTATTCTCCACGAGAGGCAAGCTATCGGAGAATGATCCAAAGATCGGCGAGACTGTCAAGGTCCGCGGAATGGACGTGAAGGTATCGGCGACAAATTCCTTTATGGATTACGATGAATGGTTCAAGAAGACTTATCCCACCGAATATTTTACCGACGAGGATTTCTATAAAGAGAAGGTGCTTGAGGCGGATCCCGATCTTGTGCCCGGATCAAATGAATACTATAGGGCTCTTAATGAAATGCATACGACAGGATACTTTGATTATCTGGAGGCGTATAACTCACGCCTTGAAGAATATCTCAGAGCTCAGTATGTTTTTAACTCAAATGATTTTCAACTCTGGCTCTTTATGGAAAAGGGAATAGAGGAAATGAAATACCTCTATATGATGGACGGCGCGGCTGTCTACTTCGCTGAAAAATTTAAGGCTGAGCACGGCACATATCCCTTGAGAGACGGCATAGACTACAATTTCTACAATGATCAGATAAATGGAATGAGCAAGGAATACCACGAGCTTTATATGCCTGAATTCAATTCGACTCACCACACCTCGATCCCGAACGTATGCTTCCTTGTCAGCGATGCCGACTATATAGCTATCTCAAAGCGTATCGGTGATACCGACAAGAGAGTGACGGGCAATGGCGGCGTTCACATAGAAGAAGGATATAAGGGTGAGGTAATATATGGCGGCGGAGGTATGGTCTTCGATATGGACGTGTCGGGATTCAAATACACGCTGATACATTCGAGTGATCCGAAGCTTACAGAGGAATGGATAGCCCGTGAATTTTCCGATCTTACCACACCGCAGAGCCATCTGCCGTCGGTGCTGACACCGAGTATGATCTTTGACGAGAAGATATCCGAAAATACCACCGAGATAGTTATCAATCTTGTGACGATGTTCGTTATACTCGTGCTTATGGGAATATGTATGTACTTCATAATGCGCTCGTCTCTTATGAACAGAATAAAGGAGATAGGTATCTACAGAGCGATAGGCGTGTCAAAAAAGAATCTTGTTTTCCGATTTTTTATCGAAGCGCTGCTTCTCACCACGTTAACCGTATTTATCGGATATATCGTTTCCAGCGCATTTATCTTCATTTGCCTTGATATGTCGTCAATGATGGAGGGAATATTCTTCTATCCCATCTGGCTGGCGGGAATAGTTCTCGCGATACTCTATGCGCTTTGCGTATTCTTCGGAGTTCTGCCTATCAAATCACTTTTGCGCAAGACTCCAAGTGAGATACTCTCAAAGTACGACATATAAAACCTAATGCAAAAAAGGACTGCTCACGAGCTTTCGTGAGCAGTCCTTGAGTTTTATGGTTATTTCTTTATCTTTTCAAGTGCCGCGAGAACACCTGCAAGGTTTTCCCTGTATTTCTCAAGCTTAGCCTTTTCAGCGTCAACCACAGCGGCGGGAGCTTTTGCAACGAATCCTTCGTTCGAAAGCTTCTTTTCGAGTCTTTCGATCTCGCCAAGGAGCTTCTTGTGCTCAGCCTCAAGTCTTGCTATCTCCTTCTCGGTGTCAACAAGATCCGAGAGGGGAAGGAAGATGGTTGCCGAGTCGGTGATTATCTGGATAGCGCTGTCGGCATCTATAACACCGTCAAAGCTGTCGGCTACCTCAAGCTCGGATGCCGAAGCAAGTCTCTTGAAGAAGACCTCTGTTGCGGAATTGAAGCATTCAGTATGCTTGGACGCGATATATACCTTTGCCTTGCGTGAGGGAACGACGTTCATTTCGTTTCTTCTTGCTCTTATTGCCTTGATCGCCGCGATTATCTTCGCCATAGCCTCAGCGTCCTTTTCGTAGGAGAGGGAAGGATCAAACTCGGGATAAGCCGAGATCATAATGCTTTCGTCCTCGTGAGGCAGAGACTGATAGATCTCCTCTGTGATAAAGGGGATAAAGGGGTGAAGAAGCTTGAGCGTACCTGTAAGAATATAAGCTATAACATTCTGAGCGGTGTTGTTAGCCTCTGTATCCTTTTCGGAAAGTCTCGACTTTGTAAGCTCGATGTACCAGTCGCAGAAGATATCCCAGGTGAAATCGTAGATAGCCGCGAGAGCGACACCGACCTCGAACTTATCGAGAGCGCCGGTAACGTTCTTGACGAGCTTGTTGAATTCGTCAAGGATCCACTTGTCCTCCATAGCGAGCTTTTCAGCTTCGGGAAGCTTTATTTCGTCGATAGTGAGGTTCATTCTGACAAATCTCGAGGCATTCCATAGCTTGTTCGCAAAGTTTCTTGCTGCCTCTATCTTTTCGTCAGAGAAGCGCATATCGTTTCCGGGGGAGTTACCCGTTGCGAGAGCGTAGCGAAGAGCGTCAGCACCGTATTTGTCGATTATTTCAAGGGGATCTATTCCGTTTCCGAGAGACTTGGACATCTTTCTGCCCTGAGCGTCTCTTACAAGACCGTGGATAAATACCGTTGAGAAGGGCTTCTCACCCATATGCTCAAGACCCGAGAAGATCATACGCGAGACCCAGAATGTGATAATGTCATATCCTGTGACAAGAACGCTTGTGGGATAGTATTTCTTCAGATCCTCGGTGGTGTCGGGCCAACCGAGAGTGGAGAAGGGCCAGAGGGCAGAGGAGAACCAGGTGTCAAGCACGTCGCTGTCCTGATGTACCTTTCCTCCGCACTTGGGGCAGACTGTTATGTCTTCCTTGGATACAGTCATCTCGCCGCAATCGTCGCAATAGAAGGCGGGAATTCTGTGACCCCACCAGAGCTGACGTGAAATACACCAGTCGAGAATGTTATTCATCCAGTTGAAATAGTTCTTTGAAAATCTTTCGGGAACAAAGCAGATGTCGCTTTCCTCGACCGCCTTTATAGCAGGCTCTGCGAGGGGCTTCATTCTGACGAACCACTGATCGGATGTGAGAGGCTCAACGGTAGTTCCGCAACGGTAGCAAACGCCTACGTTGTGGTCGTGAGGTTCGGTCTTTACAAGATATCCCTCTGCCTCAAGATCGGCAACCAGTGCCTTGCGGCAGGCATATCTGTCCATACCCTCGTATTTTCCCGCATAGCCGTTCATTGTGGCGTCGTCGTTCATTACCTTGATCTGCTCAAGGTCGTGTCTCTGACCTACGAGGAAGTCGTTGGGGTCGTGAGCGGGTGTGATCTTAACACAGCCAGTACCAAAGCCGATCTCAACGTAGTCGTCGGCAATAACGGGGATCTCTCTTCCTACGATCGGGAGAATAAGAGTCTTTCCGATAAGATGCTTTGTCTTTTCATCGTCGGGGTTAACAGCCACAGCGGTGTCACCGAACATTGTCTCAGGACGTGTTGTGGCTACCTCAACGTAGCCGTCCTCGCCCTTTATTGGGTATTTGATGTGCCAGAAGTTGCCGGGCTGATCCTTGTATTCGACCTCGGCATCGGAAAGGGCGGTGAGACATCTGGGACACCAGTTGATTATTCTGTATCCTCTGTATATAAGTCCCTTGTCATAAAGGTTTACAAAGACCTCGCGAACTGCTCTTGAGCAGCCCTCGTCCATAGTAAATCTTTCTCTTGACCAATCGCAGGACGCGCCGAGCTTTTTGAGCTGGCTGATTATACGGTCGCCGTATTTGTTTTTCCAATCCCAGACTCTTTCAAGGAATTTCTCGCGACCGAGGTCATAACGGGTAAGTCCTTCATTTACGCGAAGCTGCTCCTCAACCTTGATCTGGGTTGCGATTCCCGCGTGGTCTGTTCCGGGTATCCAGAGGGTGTTGAAGCCCTGCATTCTCTTGTAGCGGACGAGAATGTCCTGAAGAGTCTCGTCAAGAGCGTGACCCATATGGAGCTGTCCCGTAACGTTTGGGGGAGGGATGACCACAGAAAAATGGGGTGCGTTATTTTTTACGTCGGGGGTGAAATAACCCTTTTCCGACCAATTCTTGTATATTCTGTCCTCGAATTCGGAGGGGGAATATACCTTGGGTAACTCGTGGTAAGAATTCATTTTTGACCTCCAAAATATATAATGTAATATTTTAAACAAAAGAAAAGACCCCACAGCCCATATCAGGGCGTGGAGCACGCGGTACCACCTGATTTTGCGCCGAAGCGCACACTCAAAGAGAGGGAAGATCCCACTCACACCGATAACGGCGGCAACCGTTATGGACTACATATCACCCATACCGCTAAATGGCGACTTCAAAGGGGCTTGACGCAGACTTACACCGACCGTCTGCTCTCTTCGGACAAGCTTACCTTATACTACTCCACATCAAGGCGTTTACGGTAGTATATCACACTAAAAAAGATTTGTCAAGGATTTTTTGAAATTTATTACGGGAGGTATTTTCATATAATTTATTGACAATCGCGGGAGACTATTATATAATTGAAGCATAAACACCATAGGAGGGAGAAGGGTATGTACACTATATACGTTGTTTTTAAATGCCATAGCAATAAGCGTGAGGCGTTTATCGAAAGGGTAAAATCCGAGGGGATCGTTGACGCTATAAGAGCCGAGGACGGTTGCATTCGTTACGACTACTATTTTTCTGAGAAAGATCCAAATGAAATACTGCTTATAGAGGCTTGGGAGACCAAGAAGCATCAGCAGATACACATTGAGCAGCCTCATATGGAAAAGCTTCGCTCACTCAAGGGTGATTACATCGAAACCACCACTCTCGGGGAATTTGAGATCAAATAACAAAAGTTCAGTTCGTCAAACAAGTTAGAAAAGAAAGAACACAGACGGTTGTCTGTGTTCTTTCTTTTGGAGCTGGTAATCAGAATCGAACTGATGACCTCGTCATTACCAATGACGTGCTCTACCGACTGAGCCATACCAGCATATTTCCTGCGACTTTGATATTATAGCAGATTAAAATTGTTTTGTCAATAGCTTTTTTTGATTTTTTATAATCTTTTTTGCGTATTTTAAGCTAAAGGGCTGTCTCGAAGAATGAGACAGCCCCTCTTATCTTAATTTATGCGGATTTTTTCTTTGTTATCATCTTGATAACGAAGAGCGTTGCGACTGTAAGCACGATTCCAACGGGGAGTGCGATCCAAGCGTTCGGAACAAATCCCGAGAATATGTACATTACAAAGGAGATAGCAGCCACTGTGATAGCGTATGGAAGCTGAGTCGATACGTGCTCAATGTGGTTGCACTGTGCTCCTGCCGATGCCATAATGGTGGTATCGGAAATGGGTGAGCAGTGGTCGCCGCATACAGCGCCTGCGAGACAAGCCGAGATACCAACAAAGAGAAGGGGATCTTCTGCTGTGAATACGCTGAGAACGATCGGAATGAGAATTCCGAATGTGCCCCAGGACGTTCCTGTAGCAAACGCGATGAAGCAAGCAACAACGAATATAACAGCGGGAAGGAATGCGGCAAATCCGCTTGCGTTTTCCATAATGCTGTTTACGAAATCGTCGCTTCCGAGAAGCGAAGTCGTGTTCTTGAGCGCGTTAGCGAATGTGAGGATAAGTATTGCGGGAACCATTGCAACAAATCCCTGAGGAATAGCCTTCATTGCTCCGTCAAAGGAGAGGTGACGGCGGCAGATGAGGTAAGCTATGATTATTACAAGGGAGACAAGTCCGCCCCAAGGAAGTCCCACTGTCGCGTCGGTGTTACCGAAAGCTCCGACGAAATCGCGGTAATAGTCGCCTTCAGCGTCGAAGAATCCACCAACGTACATAAGAGCGAGTACGCAAGCAACGATAAGCACGATGATCGGGATAAGAATGTCAAGGACAGAGCCTCTGGAGGTTTCCTTTTCCTCTGTGTCTTTAGCTCCGATTATTCCAAGGTCTCCGTTCTGTGCCTTGAATTCAACACCTGCCATCTTGCCGTAATCAAATCCCATAAATGCGATCGAGATTACGAATACAAGTGTGAGAAGCGAATAGAAGTTGAAGGGGATAGCGCGAACGAAGAGCTCAAGACCCGTCATATCTCCCGCTACATCGGGGGTAACGTTGCTGGAAACAGCTGCCGCCCAAGAAGAGATAGGAGCGATCATACAAACGGGAGCTGCCGTTGCGTCGATGAGATAAGCGAGCTTAGCTCTGGATATCTTCTTGGAGTCTGTAATGGGAGACATTACCGATCCGACGGTGAGGCAGTTGAAATAGTCGTCGATAAAGATGAGAACGCCGAGCGCGAAGGTAGCGAGCATTGCGCCGACCTTTGTTTTGATGTGCTTTTCAGCCCAACGTCCGAATGCTTCGGCAGCACCTGCGTGGTTAACGAGCGCAACTATGATACCGAGCTCAACGAGGAATATGAATATACCCGCGTTGCCCTCAACAGCGCCGATAAGTCCGTCGCCGATAAGGGTGTCCATCGTTCCCGTAAAAGAGAAGTTGGAGTGGAGAAGAGCTCCCGAAAGAACTCCGATGAATAGTGAGCTGTAAACCTCTTTTGTGATGAGCGCGAGTCCGATCGCAACAATAGGCGGGAAGAGTGACCAAGCAGAACCTGCAATGTTTTCACCCTTTGTGACGCCTGCAACGACCATAAGCGCGATGATCACGACTGCGGCAACAGCCAATGTGATCTTTTTTGCTTTTGTCATAATGACCTCCAAAAAATTTAATAAATTATTCTAAAAATAATTATCTAAAATAAAAAACGCAATGCAGAACGCATTGCATCACATCTTAAGATGTATGGGATAGCGCTCCACGAAACGTGACAGTGCGCCGCATATTTTGCGGAACACCGGCAATACGGCAGGATCGGAAATGCCGCACACCTCGGCGAAAAAGCCTTTCACTGCCCGAATTCCGCTTCTTTTACGGCAGCTACTGATCTGATTTCGCACCTCTATCTTTTTGTTTGAAGGCTCAGATAATAACAACTGAACCCCTCTACGACATATTTTAACATAATGTTACATTTTTTGCAATAGTATTTTACAAAAAAGATAAAAATTTTGAAAAAAGTCTAAAATGTCAAAATAAACAGATAATTCAAAAAACATCAGGAAAGCTCTTTCTTCGATTTTTGATCTATTCATCGCATAAACAAAATACGATATAAACCTTCTTTTTTTAGTTGTCGAAGGAGATCTTTTGGTGTGATTTTTCTTTGTATAATTTCTATATTATAAAAGAAATGTAAATAAATGTAACGAGGAAAAATAAAAGAGCGAGAGTAGTTCCAAAAACGGAAAAATTAGAAAAAGAAAACGAGGAAAGTGAAAAAACTGAAAAAAATTTGGACAAATTTTAAAAATGACCTTGCACAAAAAAACAAAGTATTATATAATGATGACACCACAAAAGTGGGGAAAAGTGGTGCAAAGTGCATCGAAGTGGTTAAAAATCCTCACAAAAACCGTGAAAGGAGACAAAAAAGATGTTTTCGGGCGAGTTCAGACATAGTCTTGACGCTAAAAAAAGGCTTTTTATTCCCGCAAAGCACAGAGAAGAGCTCGGGGATGAGTTTATGATCGTGCGCAGTATGAGGGAAAAGTGTCTCCAGGTTTATTCAATGGATGAGTGGCAGAGATATATCGAGCCGATTATGAAGATGGACAGAAAGAATTCCGAGAAGATACTCAGAACTCTTCACAGAAATGCCATCAACGTTTCCCCCGACGCTCAGGGAAGAGTCGTCCTTTCGGACTCACTCGTTGAGCACGCGGGTATAATCAAGGAAGCGGTCGTGGTCGGATGCGGAACGTACGCCGAGATCTGGTCGAGTGAGGTCTATGAACAGACCCTTGAAAACGAGGACCTTGATGATATCAGAGACGTCCTCGAATCCTTTGGACTCTGATATGCAGGAATTTTCACATTATTCGGTGCTGCTCTCGGAGAGCATAGATGCCCTTGACATAAAGCCGTCGGGAATATACGTTGACGGAACGGCGGGGGGCGGCGGTCATTCCTTCGAGATAGCCAAAAGGCTTTCGAGCGAGGGAAGACTGATAGCGATAGATCAGGACAGTGATGCCATAGCGGCGGCAACAAAGAGACTTGAGCCCTTCAGCGACAGAGTTACCGTTGTCAGAAGCAATTTTTCGGATCTCGAAAAGGTTTGCGAGGATCTGGGGATCGACAAGATCGATGGCTTTCTGATCGACGCGGGTGTCTCCTCCTTCCAGCTTGATTGCGCCGAGAGAGGATTTGCATACAGCTCGGACGCCCCTCTCGATATGAGAATGGACACGAGAAATCCGCTTGACGCGAGAGCGGTTGTCAATGAGTACAGTGAGCAGGAGCTCAAAAGGATATTGTACGAATACGGAGAAGAAAAATTTTCTCCCGCTATTGCTTCCGCGATAGTGAGAGAAAGAGAAAGATCTCCTATAGAAACAACGGGACGCCTTTCAGAGATAATCAAGGCGGCGATCCCCCCCTTCGCGAGAGACGGAGGACATCACCCCGCAAAAAGAAGCTTTCAGGCAATACGCATTGAGGTCAACAGGGAACTTGACGTTCTCGAACCCGCAATAAGAGCTGCCGAAAAGCTTATGAGGCGCGGTGGAAGGATAGCGGTGATAACCTTCCATTCCCTTGAGGATAGAATAGTAAAGCAGACCTTCGCTTCGCTTGCTTCGGGTTGTACCTGTCCTAAGGATTTCCCGATCTGCGTTTGCGGAAAAAAGCCGTCGGTGAAGGCGGTAACCAAAAAGCCCGTCCTTCCTTCAAAAAAGGAATTGGACGAGAACCCACGCTCCAGAAGCGCAAAGCTCAGAGCGGTAGAAAAGATCTGAACAACACTTAATATTATAGATGAAAGAACAAGGAGGAAAAAATGGCTGTCAATAACACTAACGATTCTTATAGCCGTTGTATGGCGGAGCTTCGTGCGAGATATCTCGGAAGAGGTGTCGGCGTAAATACCTGCAAAGCATACGACGCTCAGATAGCAAAGGAAGAACAGAATATGCTTGCTGACCGCGCTGAGGGCTATATGGGATTTTGCAAGGGTATCATAACAAATGAATATCGCAGCGGTGAGTATAACGGCAGCAAATATATGACCTCCTCCGACTTCGTGAGATATTTCAGAAACAGGAAGACATACAATATGCCTGTAGCGCTCAGAGGCGCTCAGCAGTCAATGAAGGCTAAGGCGCACAAGGAAAGCGCACTTGTTGCCAGAAAGGGCGACGGTAGGGACTCCCTTGTTGCCTCCGACTCAAAGGAGGGTCACTTAAAAACACGTATTGAGACCTTCGTAAAAGCCTGGTTTCCCAAAGAGCCCACAGCGGGCAGAAGCGTTGGTGAGAGATTCAGATTCCCCACCTCGGCGGTCGGAAGTATGGCAGCCGTGGCACTCTCCCTCGGACTTATCGTTGGCGGGTCGGTGATGATCGGAAGCGCGTCAAGCGAGATCGGAATGCTCAACAGTGAGATATCTCACCTTGAGGCACAGGAGACAGAGCTTCAAAGCGCTCTTGATCTTAAATACAACATTCAGGATATAGAGAAGGACGCCAAGAGCCTTGGAATGATAAACAAGGAATATGCGGACAAGGCTTATATCGATGTTGTGTCCGATGAGGAAATAGAGATATTTGAGCAGGAAGAAAACAATGTTGGATTTTCCGCTCTTCTCAACGCTCTCGGCTTCAAGAAGGATTGAAACGAATAAAGATATGTGACTTCTCATAAGATATAATGTTCGGAAATCCAAAGAAAAGGAGAGACGTCACGATGAATGAAAGCGGAGTAAGCTCTTCCGCGCTTAAACGTTCCTTTTATCTCGGAATCGTGATATTCGCGGTCTTTGGTATCCTGCTTTTGAGGATACTGCTGATACAGACGGTTGATTTTGAGAAATATCAGGAAAAAGTAATAAATCAGATAACGACGCAATCACCCGTGCCTGCCGACAGAGGAAAGATCTACGACAGGAACGGAAACGTGCTTGCAACTAATATAACGACCTACAGAGTCTTTATTTCCCCTTCGGGAATCCTCTCCGCTCAGAAAGAGGAGGGCGAGGACAGCAAGACCCAGTATGCCGAAATAATTTCTTACGGCCTCGCTCAGACACTCGGCGTCTCGTATGACGATGTCTACAAGCAGGCGACCGAGTACACAAAGTATCTCGACAGAACAATAAAGCGGAAAGTTCCCGAGGAAACGGCGGATGCCGTCAGACAGTTTATCGAGGATTATGACCTCGGAACGATGGTCTACCTTGAGGCTCAAAGCACGAGATACTACCCCGGCGGAACGCTCGGAGCTCATATGATAGGCTTCACGAGCAGTGACGGGATCGGACTTTACGGACTTGAATATCAATACGACGAATATTTAAAGGGTATCGACGGATATTATATAATGGCAAGAGATTCGTACGGAAATGAAATGCCGTATGAATACACAAGTTATATAGACGCTGTCAGCGGTTACAATCTCACCACAACGATAGATACCACGATACAGAACTTCCTCGAGGAACAGCTTGAGGTTGCGGTTACCGAAAGTAAGGCTGAAAACAGAGCCTGCGGCGTGGTTATGAACGTAAAAACAGGAGCGGTCCTGGCTATGGCGACCTCGTCTCCCTTTGATCTTAACGATCCGTGGACACTGGATGCTCTCTCCTCGGAGGAGCTGAGAAACAGTGGATATTCAACCGAATCTCAGGAATACAGCGATCTTTCAAGAGAGCTTCTTACCACGATGTGGTCAAACAAGGCTATTACAGAGAGCTATATTCCGGGATCTACCTTCAAGATAATAACCTCGTCTATGGCGCTTGAGGAAAAGCTTGTGTCGCTGAATGAAACACTCAGCTGCAGAGGCTCACTCACGGTCAGCGGGATCAGGATCAAATGCCATAAGGTTGAGGGACACGGTCCACTGACCTATCCCGAAGGACTTCAGCAGTCCTGCAACGTATGGTTTATGACTCTTGGAGGAAGGATCGGAATTGAGAACTATCAGAAGTACGTAAGAGATTTCGGATATTACGAAAAAACGGGTATCGATCTTCCCGGTGAAGGAAACAGTATCTTTGCTTCGGAAATGACAAATCTTGACCTTGCGATATACGCCTTCGGTCAGAACTTCAACGTAACTCCGATGCAGCAGATATGCGCGGTCGCGGCAGTTGCTAACGGCGGAAATCTTGTTACTCCCTACATTGTGGAGAGTATATCGGATAACGCGGGTAACACAATATACCGCCACGAAACAGAGGTGAAGCGGCAGGTCCTCAGCAAAGAGGTTTGCGAAACACTCGCAACGGTGCTTGAAGAGGGCGTAAGCGGAAACGGAGGAGCTAAGAACGCCTATGTGGCAGGCTACAGAGTAGCCGCGAAAACGGGAACGTCGGAGAAGAAAACAGACGGAGATGTCGGAAAGTACATCTGCTCCTGCGTCGCCTTTGCTCCCGCGGACGATCCCGAGATCGCGATGATAATAATCGTGGACGAACCCACGAAGGGTGCTCTTTACGGTAGCACGGTGGCAGCTCCTTATATTTCGGCAGCTCTTGAAAACATTCTGCCTTATTACGGTGTTGAACCCGTCTATACAGAAGAGGAAATACAGAACACAGCAATCAGAGTCGCAAACTATAAGGGCTACAGCCTCTCGTATGCTGAATCACTTATAGAAAAAACAGGACTTAAGGTAAAGGTCGTAGGAAGCGGAAGCAAGGTAACATCCCAGCTTCCCGCAGCAGGCAGCGAGATCGACAGATCCTCGGGAGTTATCGTTCTCTATATGGGAGACAAACCCACAGAGGAGATAATAGTGCCCGATCTTGTAGGAAAAACAAGCGTTGCCGCAAACCAGATTTTGATAAATCTTGGACTTAACATTAAAATTGAGGGTGTGAATAACCCTTACGTGTCTGAAGGAAACGTTCCGTCGGTCTTCTCGCAGTCGATCGCACCCGGAACGAAGGTCGCGGCGGGAAGCGTTGTGACTGTGGAATTCAGATACACGGATGCTGACGAGGATCCCCATTATCGAGGATAAGATCCTGTCAAGGAAGTTTAAAGAAATAAACTTCGGAGGCAGGTATGAGATTAGGGGAGCTTTTCAGAGAGGCTGAGATCGGATATCCCGAGAAATACCGAGATATCGAGATCAAAAACATCGTGACCGATTCGCGCAGAGTCAGTGAGGGATGTGCTTTCGTTTGTATAAAAGGAAGCCGTCACGACGGACATACGCATATCGGAGAGGCGATAGAAAAAGGCGCCGTGGTTATAGTTGCAGAGCGAGGGCGTGACGAGTGCGTGGGTGGTGCCGCAGCAATTATTTGTGTTGATGACACGAGGCATGCGATATCTTTGCTCTATAATGCATGGTACGGAAAACCAACAAGCCGTATGAAGCTTATCGGAATAACGGGAACGAACGGAAAAACTTCGGTAAGCTTCATACTTAAGAAAATATTTGAGAGCGTCGGTTACCGTTGCGGTGTGATCGGAACGGTGGGATGCTTTGTGGGAGATGAGAGGATAGAGAGTGAGAATTGTGATCCTCTTGCTAATATGACTACTCCCGACCCCGAGGAGCTATATAGGGTACTTTCCGATATGAGAGATATGGGTACAGATTTCGTTTTTATGGAAGCGACCTCCCACGCCCTTGCTCTTCGAAAGCTGGACGCGCTTTTCTTCGATTGCGCGGTCTTCACAAATCTCACTCAGGATCATCTTGATTTTCACGGCACGATGGAGCGCTATTTTGAGGCTAAGGCGTCACTTTTCGGAAGATGCCGACGAGCGGTGATAAATCTTGACAGCTCCTTCGGCGAGAGACTCTACAGACTCACAGCCGCCAAGGAGAAATACCTCGTCTCAATGGACGGGAAGGGCGATTTCTTCGCCGATAAACTTGAATATAATGGTGCAAACGGGTTTGCGTATACCCTTTGCCATAAGGATAAAAAGACAACAATAAGCTCGAAAATGACGGGAAGCTTTTTCGTGAATAATACTCTTACCGCACTTGCAGTGGCAACGATATACGGTATCGATCCTGAGGATTCCGCAAGAGCTGTCGCCGATATGAACGGCATTGAGGGAAGAATGGAAAGAGTTGACCTCGGAGATGATCTCTCGTTGTTTATCGATTACGCTCATACACCCGATGCTCTCGAAAAGCTTCTTAAAAGTATGAGAGAGATCAAGAGCGGAAAGGGAAGGATTATTCTTCTTTTCGGCTGTGGCGGTGAGCGTGACAGAGGTAAACGTAAGCTTATGGGGCAGATCGCCTCAAGGCTTTCCGATACCGTTATCATCACGAGTGATAACAGTCGGGGAGAGAACCCCGAGGCAATAATAAGGGATATCCTTCTTGGGATAGACAAGGAAAAGGAATTTGCGGTGATCCCCGATAGAAGGACGGCTATAAAATATGCCGTTGAGAGCGCGAGACAGGGTGATGTGGTAATACTCGCGGGTAAGGGACACGAAAGGTATGAAATAGACGCAAGCGGAAGACATTCGTTTGATGAAAGAGCGATAGCGGCTTCCGCGTACAAGGAAATAAAGGAAACTGAAGGGAGAAAAAGAGATGAAGGTCAATATCGGTTGGGATAAGATAACAATGGCTGAGCTGGCGCGTATATGCGGCGGTATGCTTTGCTTTGTCGGCGGAGAGATAAATAAAGATATTCTCTTCGACTCGGTATGTACCGATTCTCGCGAGACGGCAGAGGGGGCTCTCTTTGTCGCTATCGATGGCGAACGTGTCAACGGTCACGATTATATAGATGCCGCACTTTCTTCGGGAAGCGGTTGTGTACTTTGCGAAAGGATTCCCGATAGTCTTACAGACAAGAAATATGCGGCGGTCGTCGTTGAGGACTCTGTAAAGGCAATGGGTGAGCTTGCAAAGGCATACGACAGAAGAATAAACCACAGAAAGGTCGCTATTACGGGAAGCGTCGGAAAAACAACGACAAAGGAATTCGTGGCGGCTGTTCTCGGAGAGAGCTTTAAGGTACACAAAACAGAGGGCAACTTTAACAGCAATATAGGTATGCCCCTTTCTATGCTTTCTATGAAGCACGACACAGAGGTGTCTGTTCTTGAGATGGGTATGAGCGCCCTTGGAGAGATCGAATATCTTTCCAAGATCGCAGAGCCCGATATAGCGATCGTCACGAATATCGGTTCTTCTCATATGGAGCACCTCGGATCAAGAGAAAAGATATGTCAGGCAAAGCTTGAGATCGTTCGCGGACTCAAGAGTGAGGGAACTCTTCTTCTTAACGGTGATGAGCCTCTTCTCAGAGATCTTCCCGAGCTTGATCCTATCTATGTCGGAATCGAAAATGAAAATTGCCATTTCAGAGCAATAAATATAAGAACACTGCAGAATACCACAGTATTCGATATCGTCACCGACGGTGAGACAATACTTGATGTTGAGATCCCCACACTCGGAAATCACAACGTTTACGCCGCGCTTTTCGCTTTTGCGGTAGGCGTTCGTATGGGTATCTGCACCGATGATATCCTTCGCGGTCTTAAGAATTTCAGACCCGTTGGAATGAGACAGAACATCTACGATCTTGACGGTATCACTGTTATTGAGGACTGCTACAACGCAGCTCCCGAATCTATGAAGGCGGCTATCTCTGTTATGAAGCAGCTTTCCGAAAGAAGCGGCGGCAGAATGACAGCGCTCCTTGGAGATATGTATGAGCTTGGCGAAAGCTCAGAGAAGCTTCACGAGGAAGTCGGACTTGAATTCGCGCGTATGGGCGGTAAGGTCCTCTACACCTTCGGCAAAGGCGCGTCAAATATCGCGGGCGGAGCAGTACTCGGCGGAGTTCTCAATGAGAATATTCTTCGCAACGAGGACGTAAGAAATCCCGAGCTTAGCGGTGAGATGATCCTCAACAATCTCAGAGCGGGCGACATTCTTCTTGTAAAGGCAAGCAGAGGAGCGGCTGCGGAGAGAGTTATTCGTTATATAAAGGAAAACCGCGAAAGGATCAACTGTTGCGCTGACTGATAGCCGACAAATAAAAAAGGAAGATGAAAAGCAAAGGAAGATATCTGAGGATACTCACCCTTCTGCTTGTGGTCGCCGTGCTTTTCTGCTCGTGCAAAAAAGGCGACGGAAATATACCCGAGAGCAACGATGAGGAAGGGCTCGTCCCTGTAATAGCAACACTTGCGACAGGAGAAACAACAAATGGCGGGGGCTCAGAAAAAAAGAGAGTGGCACTGACGCTTGATGACGGTCCTCACAACGTCTACACTAAAAAAATAGTCGACGAGCTCTCAAAATACCAATATCACGCCACCTTCTTTGTGCTGGGAAACCGAGTTGACGGCACTTCCTACAGCGGAGGCAGCGCTATGATCTATGCCGCTGAGGCGGGAAATGAGATCGCTATACACGGATATACTCATAAGCTGTATTTTGACAAATGCAGTGACGAGGAATACAAGAGCGAGCTGTCACGCACAGAAAAAGCAATAAAGGATAAATACCCCGCGGTAAGCGTTCGTCTTATGCGACCTGTTGGAGGGCGCATAACCAATGAACGGGTGACCGAGAGCGAATATTCGATCATAATGTGGAGCGTTGACTCTGAGGATTGGAAATACAAGTATAAGAGCGGAGATACCGACGCCGCTAAGAAGGAAAAGGTCGACGCTATCGTCAACAACGTAATGAATGGCGTTAGCGACGGAAGCATCATTTTGATGCACGATATTTATGAAAGTACATACGATGCGGTGGTTGTTCTTCTCGAAAAACTGCACAGCGAGGGCTACGAGGTAGTAACCGTTTCCGAGCTTCTCGGGTCGGATCTTCACGCGGGTGCAAGATACTACAGAGAAGGCTGATAAGCATCGCGCGAAAATAAAATCGGAAGGCGAAAACGCTCTTCCGATTTTTCGGAGAGGCAGAAATGGATTATAAGGAATTGATAGTAAATTATATAAGCGTAAGCTTGATATCGTTTATATTTACGGTTATACTTTCGTGGAAGATAATACCTATACTCAGGGCTCATAAGATAGGCCAGTCGATAAGAGCCGAAGGTCCGAGTTGGCATAAGGGCAAGGCGGGAACACCCACAATGGGCGGTATATGCTTTATTATGGCTATGCTTGTGGCACTTGCCGTTATGACTGTTGTATATGCTCTTATAAAAAAGCAGAATGAACTGATTCCCTTAGCGCTTACACTTGTCCTTGCTCTTACAAACGGACTTGTTGGATTTGTTGACGATTATAACAAGCTGATAAAGAAACAGAACGAGGGCTTGAAATGGTATCAGAAATTATCGCTTCAGATAATAGTCGCGGTGATCTATGTGGTGCTACTCAAGGTGCTCGGTCATATCGATACGTCCCTCGCGATACCCTTTACCGATATTTCCTTTGAGCTTGGTATATTCTATTATATTTTCGCCGTGGTCCTCATTGTCGGTATGGTAAACAGCGTAAATCTTACCGACGGAATAGACGGACTCGCGGGAACTGTAACACTCGTTGTAGCGATATTCTTCGCTGTCGTCGCCTTCAGTATGATGAATCCCTCGCTCCTTCTTATTTCGGGAGCGCTCGTGGGAGGTATTGCGGGATTCCTTATATTCAATATCCATCCCGCAAAGGTCTTTATGGGTGATACCGGATCGCTTTTCCTTGGCGGATGCGTAACGGGAGCGGCATTCCTTATAAATCAGCCTCTTATCATAGTTATCGTCGGCGGAATATACGTTATTGAGGCGCTTTCGGATATTATTCAGGTGGTAAGCTTCAAAACAAGAAATAAACGCGTGTTCAAAATGGCTCCGATACACCACCACTTTGAAAAATGCGGTTGGTCGGAGGGGAAGATAGTCACTGTATTTTCAGTGATAACGGCGCTATTGTCTATAGCAGGTTGGTTTGCTCTTTAAAATTATTTCTCGGAGGTGATGCAGGGTGAAAAAAGAAAAAAATAACCGTCGCTCAGCCGATGAGGAATCTGAAAAAAGGGAAAGCCTTCCCATAAGAATTAAGAACGCCTATATACGAAAGCAGGAGCTTGAGGTCGCAGAAAACGACGTTATTTTTCACGAGACCCTCACACCTGCTCCCGAGGAAAAGCCGAAGCCTCTTTGTAAGGGCGCTATAGATAAATGGTTCTTCCTTATCGCGCTTATGCTCATCTGCTTCGGCGGAGTAATGTCCTACAGCGCCAGCGCCGTCTATGCCGAGACCTACTACGACAGCTCGACCCACTTCCTTGTAAGATACATTCTCTTTACCGTAATAGCAGCCGCGATAACGATACCCTTCGTAATATTTGCACGTCCCTGGCATTGGAAGATATTCGGTGCGCTGAGCTACGTAGCCTCGATACCGCTTCTCCTTTGGGTAATCGTCGCGGGGGATACGGGCGGAGGCGCTCAGAGATGGATCGATCTCGGATTTATGACGGTCCAGCCCTCGGAAATTGCAAAGATGGCGATAGTTATGGTACTTGCGCTCTTTCTTGCTAAATACGACAAGCAGGTAAACTCAAGACATAAATTCGGAGGAAATTTCAAATACGGATTTTTCATTCCGATGTTGCTTATAGGTTTTCTTTGCGGACTTATAATAATCCAGCCTCACCTTTCGGGAACGATAATCGTCGGAATGATAGGTCTGGTTATGATGTACCTTGGCGGAACAAGACTTAAATGGCTTCTTGCCTTTCTCGGACTTATCGCTATCGCGGGAATAATCTTTCTCTGCTTTTTCGGATATTCTATGGAGCGAATTCAGATCTGGCTTCATATCGATGAAATGGACCCCCTGGGAACGGCTTGGCAGACGCTTCAGGGCCTTTACGCTATCGGCTCGGGATCATTCTTTGGAGTGGGACTTGGAGGCAGTAAGCAAAAATACGGATACGTATCTCAGCCTCAGAACGACTTTATTTTTACGATAATATGCGAGGAGCTTGGTTTTGTCGGCGCGTTTGCGGTCATCTTCCTTTTCGCTATGCTTGTCTGGAGAGGCATAAAGATAGGTCAGAGAGCGCCCGATAAATTCAGCGCGCTTGTAATATGGGGACTAACCTTTAAGATAGCTCTTCAGGTGGCGCTTAACATTGCGGTTGTAACCAATTCAATGCCGAATACGGGAATATCCCTGCCGTTCTTCAGTTCGGGCGGTACGGCAATAATAATGCAGATATTCGAGGTCGGAATAATTCTTTCGCTTTCAAGATTTTCTGCGCAGAAACAATAATGATCGGGCTGTCTCAAATTTGTGTCGCAGATGGAGACAGCCCTGCTTTTTGGAGGATATATGAGAGTACTTATGACGGGAGGCGGAACGGGTGGACACGTAAATCCCGCTCTTGCCATAGCACAGATAATAAAGGAAAATCAGCCCGACTCTGTGATAGAGTTCGTGGGAACTGAAAAGGGAATAGAAAATACCCTCGTTCCCAAGGCGGGCTACAAGCTTCACTATATAAACATTCAAGGTATAAGGCGCTCACTCTCGCCCTCAAACCTCAAAACCGCGTATCTCGTTATGACCTCTCCAAGAAAGGCGGCAAGGATCATAGACGAGTTCAGACCCGATGTAGTAATAGGCACAGGCGGTTACGTCTGCTGGCCATTGCTTTACGCGGCGGCAAAAAAGGGAATACCTACTGTTGTTCACGAGTCAAACGCCTACGCTGGGGTAGCCGTGAGACAGCTTAAAAATAAGGTCGACGTGATAATGACCAATTTTGAAGCGACAGCGACCGAGCTCTCGGAAAGCTCAAGGGCTAAGGTCATAAAGGTGGGAAATCCCGTAAGCACCGAATTTGGCAGAATAACTAAGAAAGAGGCGAGGATAAGACTCGGAATTCCCGAGAGCGCGGAGACGGTCATTCTCTCCTTCGGAGGAAGCCTTGGCTCTGTGGCGCTTAACGATGCCGTAGTGAACGCGATGAGACATTATACCGCCGACAGAAGCGGAATAGTTCACTATCACTCCCTTGGAAGGGTAAACGGCGAGGACGCAAAGAGAAGGATAGCGGAATATGCCCTTGATAAGAAGGAAAATCTCTTTATTTCCGAGTATATCTACGATATGCCGATATATATGGCAGCTGCTGACATTATTGTTTGCAGAGCGGGAGCTATGACTCTTTCCGAGCTCGCGGCGGTCAGATGCGCGTCTATAATAATCCCGTCTCCCAACGTCACCGACAATCATCAGTATAAGAACGCAAAGGTCCTTTCCGATGCGGGGGCGGCTGTGCTGCTGGAGGAATCCTCAATAAAGGAAAAAACACTTGCCGATGAGCTTATGCGTCTCGTTGAGAATAAGGCGGCGAGAGAAGAAATGGCAGATCGGGTATCATCCTTCTATGCCGATGGCGTCGGAAAGACTATATACAGCGAAATACTGAAGCTTACAGAATCAAAAAATAAGTGAGGAAATAATTATGAGGAGAGCGCCGAAAAAAACAGAAAAGGTCATCGAAGTGAATATAACGAGATTTGTCGGCGCTCTTTTTATTTTGCTTATGGCGACACTCCTTACTGTCGGTATCGTGCTTTTTGTAAGAGGGATTCTGACGGTATCCGAGTACGATGTCACGGGAGATTCGCCCTATGATAGAGAGGAAATAATAAGCGCGTCGGGAATACGCCCGGGGGACAAGCTTTACGACATAGACGCAGAGTTGGCGGCGGAAAATATAATGAGAGAATGTCCGTATATAAATAAGGTAGAGATCGACAGCCGCTTTCCAAATACCGTCAAGATAGACGTTTCCTCGCTGACAGCCTCGTGGTACGTTGAGATCGCAGGGGATTTTTATGCTCTTGACGCTGATCTCAGAGTTCTTGAGGAGGTCTCGGACAACTCGAAATTCGTAAGCGGTTCTATACCGAAGCTGACTCTTCCGAATATAAAGTCGGCTATCGTGGGAGAAACTCTTATCTTCGGGGACGACGAGGCTGAGATACGCTTCGCGAATGAGTTTATGAGTATGGTGAAGCAGACCTCTTTTAAGTCGAGACTTACGCTTGTTGACATAGAAAACCGATTTGAGATCTATATCAACGTTGACGGAAAGGTGAACGTTTATATGGGAAGCACCGCCGACGCTGAGGCAAAGCTCGACGCCGTTGAAAAGGCTCTCGGCGACGAGAGGCTATCGCGATGTGTAAGCGCGGAAATAGACGCGTCGAATCCTTCGGCGGTGTATATACGCCCCATTTTCAGCTATGATACGCCGACTGACTCTCAAGAGAATGCCGTAAATCAGTGAAATTTGAATATTTTTCAAAAAAAATTGTAAAAAATGAATTAAATTAAAAAAAAGGTATTGCAAAATCGAAAAAAATATAGTATCATATTATTATGTAGATGTACCGATTAATGATGTACAGAAAAAATGACATTGATAAAAATGGGGAGGGTAAACACATGACTTTTGAACATGATGATAGCTGCGAGAGCGGCGTATGTATTAAAGTTATAGGTGTCGGTGGCGGCGGAAATAACGCTGTCAACAGAATGATTTCGAGAAATATCCAGGGGGTTGAGTTTGTAACGGTCAATACTGACAGACAGGCTCTCAATCGCTCAAACGCACCTAATCAGCTCGTTATCGGCGAAAAGATAACAAAGGGATTCGGAGCAGGCGCTAAGCCCGAGATCGGCGCTCGCGCTGCTGAGGAATCTATAGACGATATCAAGGCGATCCTTTCGGGCGCTGATATGGTATTCGTAACCGCAGGAATGGGCGGCGGAACAGGAACAGGTGCTGCTCCCGTTGTTGCAAGAGTTGCACACGAGATGGACATTCTCACGGTTGCTATCGTAACCAAGCCCTTCGCTTTCGAGGGAAAGAAGAGAATGGATCAGGCTGTCGCAGGTATCGAGGAGCTCAGCCAGTACGTTGACTCCCTCGTTGTAATTCCTAACGAGAGACTTAAGCAGGTATCCGATACGAGAATTACTCTCTTTAACGCATTTGAGGCAGCAGATGACGTTCTTCGCCGCGGTGTTCAGAGTATTTCCGATCTTATAAACGTTCCCGGATTCATCAACCTCGACTTTGCGGACGTAACCTCGGTTATGGCTCACTCGGGTCTCGCACATATGGGCGTTGGTAGCGCAACAGGTAAGGATAAGGCAGAGGTTGCCGCAAGAGCAGCTATCTCCAGCCCGCTTCTTGAAACATCTATAAAGGGCGCATCGGGTGTTGTTATCAGCATTTACGCATCTCCCGACGTTGGACTTGAGGATGTTGACGTTGCTTCCACAATGATCGCTAACGAGTGCAGCGACGATGCAAGTGTTATCTGGGGTGTCGCATTTGATCCCGAGCTCGAGGATGAAATGAGAATTACCATCGTTGCAACAGGCTTCGAGAAGAACGGCGACGCAGCTCCCGCAGCTCCCAAGGCAGAGAATGCTGAGGGCGAGGAAGCAGCTGAGGCTGAGGAAAAGGCAGAAGAGGAAGCTCCCAAGGCAAAGCCGAAGAAGAGCGATACTCTCGACCTTGACGATGACCTTTTCGGAGATTACTTCGCTAAGTAATTTATCTTAAATAATAAATTCAGATTAGTGGGATGCCGCGTGCGGTATCCCACTAATTGAGATTGAGGACCATATGTCGGAAATAATTTCTTTTTTGACCTCTCTTTCGCTGTGGGGGAGTATAGTCAATTGCTTGACTGTTATACTTGGATCGACTGTTGGGCTTATAGTGAAGCGGTTTATGGGGAAAAGCACAGAGGGCGGAGTCCTTGGCAGGATCGCTGACACTCTGATGATGGGAGTGGCGCTTTGTGTTATGCTCATAGGGATCACGGGCTCAATAAAGACCCAAAATATCATAATCGTCATCTTATCAATGGTTATTGGCGGTGTGATAGGTGAGGCGTGTAATCTTCAGGGCGGAGTAGAGAAGCTTGGTGATTTTCTTGAAAAAAAGACAAAAGGAAAATTCGGAAGTGTAACTCAAGGCTTCGTAAGCGCGAGTCTGCTGTTTTGTGTCGGAGCTATGGCGATAGTCGGATCGCTTAACAGCGGTCTTTTGGGCGATCACAGTATGCTTTACACAAAATCACTTCTTGATATGATATCGGCATTTGTTTTTGCGTCGACCCTTGGATTTGGTGTTATCTTTTCTTCATTACTGGTTCTTGTTTATCAGGGAACGATAACCTTACTTGCGTCATTGCTGTCTCCTATACTTACTGAAATTGCAATTGTCGAAATGACAGCGGTTGGATCATTGCTTATTGTCGGATTATCGCTTAATATGCTGAAAATTACAAAAATAAAGGTTATGAATTTAGTACCTGCAATATTTGTATCTTTAATATTCTGCTTATTTTTATAATGCGTAATATGATTATAAAGTGTATTTCAAAAGCCCCGAATGTAAAAAAACACATTCGGGGCTTTTGAAAAATAAAAAATTTGTCGAAAAAGTGAAAAAATACTATTGACAACGCCTTTTCGGTATGATAGAATGATTTTAGGAAGAACTTTACAAATCCTATGGTCAGATCGTTTTCCAACCGCAATAATGGCGCTTAGGTGTCATTAAATGAGAGGCAGCTTGTTGCATCTGAATTTCGGTGAAGCCGATGTTTGGTCTGCAAGAGAGCTGTCTATTTTCTTTTTTGAGGGATTTATATATGAGGTCAAGGTTCAGAGCAGGTGATACACTGCTTCGAAGAACGGCGGCAGAGGTAAAGCGGTACAGAATGCTTATGCGTTTGATCCCTATAGCAATTGTCTGCTCTCTTATAGCTGTGGCGGTGGCTTATACAGCTACCGTGCTGTACACAAAATACGGTAGCTTTACTGTAAGTGTCAATAAGCTTGACAGTGTCAAGTACGCGTTGACGCTTTCCGAGACTCCGGATTTTTCCGAGCCGCTCTCGAGTCTCGCTTCAAAGGCGGGCGCTAATATAACCAATATCGACGGGACGACCCTTCCTTCGGATCTTGATATGATAAACGGTGAGCATAACGGAAGAGATTACGTGGCGTATACCTTCTACTGCAAAAACGTGGGGAGTGAAACCGTAACATACGAATACGAGCTGTATATCAGAAATATGACGCAGGAAATAGAGGACGCTGTTCGCATCAGGCTGTACGTTGACGGAGTTCCCGAGGACTTCGCAAAAACACGGAAGGACGGCGGCGGTGCTGAACCGAATACGACTGAATTTTATACGGAAAAGATAATCACAAAAAGGCAGATAAGTGATTTTTCACCCGATGAGGTCACAAAGTACACCGTGGTCATATGGCTTGAGGGCAACGATCCCGAGTGCCTTGATAACATTATCGGCGGGGTATTCAAGATCGATATGGTAATGACGATAATTCAGCCTGAGGAGGCTGCTTGAATTTGTATTTTTCGGAATCCGTAATTCCGAATTAATAAAAAAGCAAATAAAAGGAGTAACTATTATGAAGAAATTAATTCCCGCTATAAGCTTGCTTGCCGTGGCTGCGGTGCTTATGGTGGCGTCGACTTATGCGTGGTTTTCTATGAGCTCGCAGGTAAACGCTTCGGGTATGCAGGTTCAGGCAACTGTTGATTCCAACCTGCTTATATCGGAGAAAACGGAATCAAATACCACAAACAGCGGTGCGGCTGTTGATGCCGAGACGGGTAAGCTTTCTGACGGAAATACCTCGTCCGACGTCAATATGGACGGGTCATCAAAGCTCAGACCCACCTCCTCACTTAACGGAAGCAAGTGGTTCAGCGCAACGGCGGCTTCGCTCAGTGACTATGCCGCAAAGTACGGTACGTATGCGCAAATTGAAGAGGAGGAGCTCGATAATTACCGCCTCAAGACCGAATTCTATATCCAGCGCTATAATCCCGAATCTACCTTGGAGAGCGGAAGCGGAAACCTTGTTATCGATTCGATAACCGTTTCTAATAAGGATACCCTTGGAAAATCCTTCAGAGTAATGCTTGTATGCGGCTCGAACGTGGTGATCTGCGGACCTACCGATGCGAACGAGCCTACAAATAAGGCTGTAAGCTCGATATCGAGCGGTATTGCCACATCGACAAAGCCAAACTACGCAACGGTAGACTCTGTAAGCGCAAACGGAGTGGCAACCATCTCGGCAAATAATCTGCTTGTTTCCGACGTCGTTGATAACGAGGTCTACACAGTTCAGGTATATATCTACTTTGACGGTGAGGACGCGGCGTGTAAGACAGATAACGTTCCGGCATCACTTGCCGACTACGGCGTGACGCTTTCCTTCAGTATTGCCGAGTAATTACGATACAGTATTCACCAAGAGGGCTTTTGCCCTCTTGGCGTTTTAGTAGAGAGAAAACGGGAAGGGTACAAATATGAAAAAGCCCCGAAAAATAATCAGGATCATTACTAACGTTATCATATGGATATTCGTTGCCTTTGCCGTCACGGCTACCGTGACGGTTATTGCGGCTCGCTCCGATGCCGATGGCGTTCCCACCATAGGCGGACGTTGCTTTCTTGCCGTTAGATCGGACTCAATGACTCCAACCTTCAAGCGTGGGGATCTTATAGTCGGTGAAATGCTTACCGACGTGGAGAAGCAGACACTTTCAGTTGGAGAGGTAATCACCTTTCACGCCGATCTTAACGGCGACGGAATGACCGAGCTCAACTCCCATCGAATAGTTAGGATAAATAAGGGCGACGACGGAAGGGCAGTCAGCTATGTGACTCGTGGGGATAACCCCGTGACGAATGCCGAAGAGGATAAAAGGGCAGTGGCTTGGCAGTACGTAGTCTGCAGGTGGAGCGGAGGGAAGGTAGGCGCTCTTGGAGGTGTGCTTTCCTTTATGCAGACACCGAAGGGATTTTTTCTTTCGGTCGTTATTCCGATAATGATCTTCTTTCTCTATGCCCTTTATAGCTTTATAACCGCGGTCATAAAATACAAAAGCGGTGAGGGACGTATAACAAGCGCCGAGGTCGAGCGCATCAAGCAAAAGGCAATAGAGGAATATATTCAAAAGCAAACAGAGAAGGCATCGGATAATAGTGATGCCGATAAGATAAATTGAGGGAGGGTAAAAAATGGAGGCATTTTTAAGCTGGTTCTTTGAGTTTATGACAAATATGCTCGGAGGGATATGGCAGGTGATCTCAAATCTCTTCCTTGGTATAGCCCGAATCTTTGATCTTCCGCGATATTTCGAGCTTTTCGCAAAGCATAAGGGTGATTTCAGCGTATTTGAATGGATACTCGCGGTATTCTGCTTTATTTTCGTATTCGCGATATGGGCGGCTTTGATATTTATGATAGCTCTGATTATAAGAAAAGCCCTTCGCGTGAGACGGGTATCGGCGGAGAAGGAAGAGCTTCTTGAGGAGATAGCCGATCTTCAGAGGGATATTGTAAGACTTTCAGGCAAAGAGCTCGAATCTTTAAATAGAGGCAGGGAAGTAACGGTTGTCAAAGCCGATAGCTCCAAGTTGAAACCGATTCCGACGGCAGCTAAGGAACGCTTTTCGCGTCTTTTGATAATCGATGAAAAATATAAGAATTACGCACCTCCGAAATATAATTCGAGATTATCCCTCGGGGAGATCTGCGAAGACCTTCGCAATTTCGCCGCATCCTCTGCAGGACTCTATTACGATATTAAAACCGTAAGACTTATGGTGGCGAGTCTCGCTGCGTCAAAGCTGATTTTGCTTCAGGGTATTTCGGGTACGGGAAAGACCTCGCTGCCTTACGTGCTCGGTGAGTATCTTGACGTGAGCGCCACGATAACCTCGGTACAGCCCTCCTGGCGTGAAAGAACCGAGCTTTTCGGATATTTCAATGAATTTACGCAGAAATACAAGGAGACAGATTTTCTCGAAAGAGTATATGAATCTACCTACAACGACGATGTGAACCTCATTGTGCTTGACGAGATGAATATATCACGCGTAGAATATTATTTTGCCGAAATGCTGTCTTTGCTTGAGCTTCCCGACCCAAAAAGGTGGAAGGTCGAGATAGCCTCTTCGGCTGCCGACGATCCTGCTCATATTGTAAACGGAAAGCTGAGCATACCCGAAAATCTGTGGTACGTCGGTACTGCGAATAATGATGACACTACCTTCGCAATCTCGGATAAGGTATATGACAGAGCGATGATAATTGATCTTAATGAAAAATGTGCGCCCTTTGACGCTCCAAAAACCGAGCCAAAGCGGATAAGCGCGTCATATTTCACTGAGCTTTTTGACAAGGCTCTTGAAAAATACCCCGTCAGCAGTGATATTCTTGATAAGCTCTCAAGGCTTGACGCGTACGTTATAGAAAGGTTCGGTGTCTCCTTTGGAAACCGCATAATGAAGCAGATAAAGAGCTTTCTGCCCGTTTACGTCGCCTCGGGCGGCAGTGAGCTTGAGGCGATTGACCATATGCTCACGACCAAGGTTTTCCGAAAGCTCGAGCTTATGGGACTTTCGCTCGTCAGGGAGGATATCGACGAGCTTGTCGACTATATTGACGGCATATTCGGAAAGGGAGAGATGGTCTCGTCCACGGCTTATCTCAACAAAATATCAACTATGTACTAAAAATAACGAGGTCGGCTCAAAAATTTGAGCCGACCTCATTGACATGTTCGCAAGGATTGGATATAATATTATCGTAGGGAGGTGAGCACAGTGAGCGCAAAAATAAGACTTAACGAGGACAAGGAGCTTGTAGCCAGAATAAAAGCGGGATTAAAAGCGAAAGACGGCTACTGTCCGTGCCGTCTTCCGAAGCGTGAAGAATTCAAATGTATATGCAAAGAATTCAAGGAACAGATAGCAGACCCCGAGTTTGAGGGGTATTGCCACTGTATGCTTTATTATAAATCCAAGGGCTGATTATTTTGTGAGTCTTATAGCCGCAAAGCGGTTTGCGGGGAAGTCGGAGATTATTGTGACCTTATCCCCTTCGAGCTTAGCTTCACAGCCGAAGCATTCTACCGAAGAATAGGTCTCAGAAAGCTTCAGTGTCGGATAGAGCACCTCGTCGGCAAAGCAATTCAATAAGGCTACCGAGAGAGAATCCTCCTCCTGTCTTGTCATAAGATAGAGCTGAGGGTTCTTTTCGCATACTACGGGCAGTTGGCTTCCCGAAAGCCAAGGGATATTATCCTGAAGCAGCTTCTGCTGAGTGTAATTCTGAAGAATTCCCGAGCGTCTGTAAAGGGTGTTTGCGTCAAAGAGATAAACGATGAAGCGCTCTCCATTTGGGTTTTCATATCTGTACGCAAGGAGTGTCTCCTTGCCGTTTACGATAGCATAAAGCAGAGGCTCAGCGCCCTCATTCAGGGAGACCGAAAGAAAGCTGCCTTCGGACTTTGTCAGCGCGGCAAGGTTCTGCGGCTCTTTCGTTACAAGGAAGGTTGCGTTTCCGCTCGTGAATTCGCCGATATCCGAAATTCCGACGTCAATCCCCGATCCCGTAAGAGTGATAGCACCGACAGCATCGGTGATGCAACCTTTTTTGCGGTCGTCTTCGGAAAGGAGCTTTACATATTCGCCAAAGGCTGCGTTTGTAATACCCTCACCCGAATAAACGGTAGGGATCGACGCAGAGCCGAGGAGAATACCCGCGTAGGGGTAGGGGGATTTTTCCTTCATTGATGATTGAATGGAAAGATCGAAGCCGCCTATCATATGCGGTGCGCATACCACCTTTACTCCCTTGTTTGCGCCGCCCTCGAAGATATTCGCGATATCATTGATAAGCGTTTTGTTCTTGCAGTGGAGATCGATGTATCCGACCTCATAGTCGGGTCTTGCGGAATAATCGAAGATATATTTGAGAATGCCGTTATAGCCTCCGTCGATCCTTGTTCCGAGATCGTAAAGCTCGAGGCAGGAGGCTGGGATATTATATCTCGGGCGGGGGTATACGTCACCCTCGGACCATATCTCAATGTCGTCTCTTTTGCAGAAGGAGGAGAACATTCTTGATATCTCTATCATTCCAATGAGTGAATAATCGCTGTGACAAGCCCAATATGGCGCACCCTGAAGTCTGAGATATTTTTTGTTGCCTTTACCCGAGAGAATATCGGTGAGCTTTTCGGCGTCAACTCCGTCGATATCCCAATGGCAATATACCGAGCAAACAGCAAGGGGAACGTTCGGCGCGACCTTGTCTACCTCGGTTCTCCACGCCGAGGCAATTTCGTATATCGACTCGCCCTGAGCGCGAAGCCAGGCATCTCTGTATTTGTTCGGAGCGCCCGAAAATGCGAGGGATTTGAGCTGTTCTCGGCTTATATCCTCGCCGCAGTATTCGCGGATCTTAGCCATATGCGCAGGGCAGGTACAGCTTATCCCCGAGCCATTCGCCCCGTGAAGAGAAAGACGGAGGTCATCGTCAAGAAGGATCATATCCGCGCCTGTCTTTGCGAGTTCGGCGAGCTTTTTTCCAAAATCCTTTTGAAAATTCTTGTCAAGGGGACAGAAGGTCTTAGGTATGGGATCGCCGTTTATGGAAATGAGATTCTGATATTTCTGTTGATTTTTAATTTCAAGACCGTTGAGCAGGGCAGAGCCGTGACCTATAGTCTCTCCGACCCATATACCGACCTCGAGCCCGTTGTCCTGAAAAAATTTTATATTTTTCTTCATAAGGGAGAGGTCGCTCTCTCGTCCGTCGACCCAGGTGAGCAAAATTCTCGTGCACTCGGCACGTCTGAGAAGAGAAAGAGTGTATTCTCTGTTTTCATCGGTTACGTTAAGATTTTTTATTGGAATTATCAGTTTGTGCATCGCGGTATCCTCCATAATCTATTATAAAATAATTATAGCATACAGAAATCCTCTTTGCAATAAGAAATAATTAAATCTTTATTTTTTAATCATCTTGTAAGATCGGGAAAAATGTGATATAATGAGAAATATAAATGAAAGGCGGTGAGAAGCTTGAGCTTGAAAAAAAGAATAAAAATTTCCACTACGCATCTTATAATGGTGAGCTTTCTTGTCGCGGTGCTTATCGGTGCAGTGCTTCTGACCCTTCCGATCAGCTCCTCAAGCGGTGAGGCAACACCCTTTGTTGACGCGCTTTTCACGGCAACCACAGCCACCTGTGTTACGGGACTTGTTGTCGTTCCGACCTTTTCGGCGTGGAGCACCTTCGGTCACGTGGTGATTCTGCTTTTGATACAGATCGGCGGACTCGGAGTTATCACGGTGCTCAGCGGTATCGCCCTTTCCTTCCATAAAAAAATGGGGCTTTCGGATAGAGTGCTTCTTCAGGACGCGTTTAATATCAATACACTTTCGGGACTTACCTCATTTGTAAAAAGAGTGATACTCGGAACTCTCGCCATTGAGGGCGTTGGGGCGCTGCTTTATATGATAGTTTTTATCCCCGAGTTCGGAGCGCGCGGAATCTGGATATCGGTGTTCAATTCGATATCGGCATTTTGCAACGCGGGTATCGATATAATCGGTCCTGATAGCCTATATGCTTACGCAACACACCCGATCATAAATTTTGTTACCTCGGCGCTTATAATCCTCGGTGGTCTTGGATATATCGTCTGGTGGGATATTTTGAGGATAGTACGTCAACGAATTAAAGGGAAGCGGGGAGCGTTCAGATCCTTGACGCTGCACTCGAGGATAGTTCTTGCCTTTACCCTCGGACTTATTCTTATTGGTGCTGTCGCTATATTCGCTTTTGAATATGACAACCCCGAAACCTTGGGAAATTACAGCCTACTTAATAAGATTCAGGCATCTCTTTTCCAATCTGTAACCACAAGAACGGCGGGGTTTGCCTCTCTGCCTCAGGATAAGCTGACAGATTCGTCGGCGCTTGTGTCGATGTTTTTGATGTTTATCGGCGGCTCACCTGTTGGAACGGCGGGCGGAATCAAGACGGTGACCATTGCTGTACTCATCTCGGCGGCGATATCGGCTATAAAAGGGAAAAACAGTGTGAGTATTTTAGGAAGGGGCATATCTTCTTCCGCTGTTAAAAAGTCTCTTGCTATATTTACAATGTCATTTACGATAATGTTTGCTTCTACTGTAGCACTTTCAGCGGTCACAGACGCATCGTTGCTCGATGTGCTTTACGAGACTGTCAGCGCCACGGCAACGGTTGGACTTACGAGAAATCTTACTCCAAGCCTCGGAACGGCAGGAAAGCTTATAATAACAGCAACGATGTACCTCGGCAGGGTAGGTCCGATCTCGCTCGCTGTAGCATTTAGCTTTAAAAACAAAAAACAGAATATAATAAAGGAGCCGACGGAGGAAATAAGCGTCGGATAAGGTGAAATAAATGAGTCTTAATAAATCATACGCGGTCTTTGGACTTGGAAGATATGGCTCTGCGGTGGCTATAGAGCTTGTTTCGAGCGGAGCGGAGGTACTTGCTGTCGACCTCGATGAGGGAATGGTAAACGCGGTAGCTCCCGAGATACCGATCTGCAAATGTGCCGACGTGACAGATCCCGAGGTCATAAAGCAGCTGGGTGTTTCGAATATCGATGTGGTCATAATCTCTATGGCTAATCACATTGAGGCAAGTGTAATGGCAATAATGCTCTGCAAGGAAGCGGGAGTCAAAACCGTTATAGCAAAGTGTGCCAATGAGATGCACGGAAAGATATTCAGCAGAGTCGGCGCTGATAAGGTGGTATTTCCCGAGAGAGAATCAGGAACGAGACTCGCGAAAAATCTGCTGAGCTCGGGATTTGTTGATATGATCGAGCTCAATAAGGATGTCTCTATGGTCGAGCTTCCGGTGAGCGCCGATTGGGTAGGAAAGACACTTATTGAGCTGAAACTTAGAAAAAAATACGGTATCAATATCGTTGCAATCAGAAAAAAGGAGCAGGTGGAGGTAGCTATAGATCCCGAAATGCCTTTGAGCGCGGATATGAAGCTCATAGTTATCGCCAATACCTCAAAGCTTGGCAAGCTTAACGGAAGATAAAGCGGATCAATGAAAAAAACAATAAAAAAAGTCTTTCTCAGCACTTTACCCGTTATGGCGGGATATCTCGTTCTCGGATTTGGATTTGGCATCATCTCAGAAAAAAGCGGATACGGAATACTCTGGGCTCTGGCTATGAGTGTCTTTATCTACGCGGGCTCTATGCAGTACGTAACGGTGAGTCTTCTGACCTCGGGAGCGTCACTTATCGCCTCGGCGCTGACGACCCTTATGGTGAACGCAAGACATCTCTTTTACGGTATAACTATGATCGAGCCATATAAAAATATGGGCGCGGCAAAACCGTATCTTATTTTCGGACTTACCGACGAGACCTATTCGCTGGTCTGTACGGGTGAGGCTCGTGACGGCATTGATTTTAAACGATACAGTCTGCTCGTGACAGTATTTGACCACATCTATTGGATAGTGGGAACACTTCTCGGCGCTCTTGTGGGAAGTCTTATTTCTTTCAATACCGCAGGTGTTGATTTCGCGATGACGGCACTGTTCATTACTGTTTTCGTTGAACAGTGGAAGAGCACTAAAAATCATATCCCCGCAATAGTGGGCGTTCTTTCCTCGGTGATCTGTCTTCTCATCTTCGGCGCGGACAGATTCCTCATCCCCACAATGATCCTTATAAGCCTCGTACTTTCACTTGGAAGAAGATTTGTTGAGCGCGGGGAGAGGGGAGGCGCGGCAAAATGAACTATATTCATTCGGTAGCCCTCATCGCTGTTGTCGCTCTTGTGACGATAGCCCTCAGATTTCTTCCGTTTGCGGTCTTCAACGGAAAAAGAAAGACCCCCGAGATCGTTACATATCTCGGAAGAGTCCTGCCCTTTGCTATAATGGGTATGCTCGTCATATATTGCTATAAGGGGATATCCTTCCTCTCGTCGCCCTTTGGAATACCCGAGCTTATAGCGGGTGCTGGAGTCGTTGTGCTTCATCTTATAAAAAGGAACACTCTTCTGAGTATCGTTGGCGGTACGGTGATCTATATGCTGCTTATACAGCTTGTTTTTGTTTAAAAACAGAGCGTCTGTCTCGGATTTGAGGCAGACGCTCTGAAAATTTATTTCTTCGACAATATCGGCTTAAAGAAGCTGTCAAGCTCGGAAAGATACCTTTCGGAATCGATAGGGAAGCAGAGTCCGTGCCCCGCGCCTTCGATCTTTACAAGGTGCTTTTTCGATACGCAGACATCATAATTTTCAACACTCATTTCAAAGGGAACAAAATCGTCGGTGTCTCCGTGGAAAAAAATTATCGGGAGACGGCTTTTTTTCATAGCCTCAATGGGGGATGCCTTGTCAATATCAAAGTGACCGAAGATAAGTCCGCCAAGCCTTGAGAAGGGGTAGAGAAGCTCTGCGGGGAGCTTCATATCCTTTATGACCTTTTTGATTATAGCCTTGGCCGAGGAGTATCCGCAGTCGGCAAGAACGCCCACGACGTTTTTCGGAAGCTCGACTGCCGATGCCATCAAGACTGTTGCCGCTCCCATAGAAATACCCGTCAGAATTATCTTCGCGTCGGGATCTATCTCGCGGATCACAAAATCCACCCAATCTGCGCAGTCGCGGCTTTCCTTTACTCCAAAGGTTATAACGTGACCGTCGCTTTCGCCGCTGGCTCTGTGATCGACGATAAGAGCGTTGTGTCCAATGGCGAAGCAACGGGCGATGCCTCCGCTGAGATCTCTCTCAGCTGAGCCCTTGTAGCCGTGAAAGAGTATCTCTGTCGGGGCGTTCTTTGAAAACTCAAAGTATTTTCCCCTGAGGGTCAGCCCGTCAAAGGAGCGGATAGAAACCTCTCTGTGAGGGGTTGTGCGCATTTCCTTTATCCATTTGACCATAGACTCTCTGTGCGCCTCATAGATCTCGCCGTCGGGAATGGGATATTCCTCGGCTTTTACTCGCTTTGGAGAGTAAAAGATCCGCATAAAACAAACGAATGATGTAATGATAGCGGCTGTAAGCAAAAAAATAAATATTGACAAAATTATCCATAAAATAGTCATTTGTTACCTCATATACGATAAGTATATATAATTTTATCATTAAAAATGAATTTTATCAATAATTTTTTAAAAAATTCTTAATAATTGTTGCTTTTTGTAAATAAATGCTATATAATGTTAAGTATATAAAATGACATTTTACGAAGATGGAGAATATGCTTGTGAATATTGAAGTTAATTACAAAAACAAAAAAAGATACAAGACCGCAAAATATCCTATTCGTCAGCCGCTTATTATTGTCTGGCTTATATGGCTGCTGTCAAAGATAGTTCTCGTCGGAAAGCCGCATAAGGTCGAAAAGATAAATATGGAGGGGCTTAAGCCTCCGTATATGATCCTTTCAAACCATATGCATTTTATTGATTTTGAGCTTTGCGCTATGGGGACTTTTCCGCATAGAGTCAATAACGTTGTCAGCATAGACGGTTATTACCGCCGTCCGTGGCTTATGGAGCTTATCGGCGCTATCTGCACAAGAAAGTTCACAATGGACCTGCATCTTATAAAATCGATCAAAAAGGTTCTGAAAAGAGGGGATATCCTTTGTATGTATCCCGAGGCACGCTATTCGCCCTGCGGAGTCGAGTCCTATATACCCGATTCGGTTGGTATGCTGGTAAAGAGAAATAAAGTGCCCGTTGTCGCGGTGCTTCACAGGGGAAATTATCTACACACACCCTTCTGGAATTACAGAAAAAAGAGGAAAGTTCCGCTTCATACCACGATGACTCAGATACTCACTGCGGAAGAGATAGAGTCTCTTTCGGTAGATGAGATCAACGCAAGGATACGCGAGGCGCTGACTTATAACGAATATAAATATCAGAAAGAAAGCGGAATACTTATAAAAGAGCTCTTCAGAGCCGAGGGACTGCATAAGGTGCTTTATCAGTGTCCGCACTGTCATACCGAGTCCAAAATGGCATCAGAGGGATGCGAGATATTCTGTACCGAGTGCGGAAAGCGCTGGACCTTGAACGAGGACGGAACGCTTTCAGCTAATGCGGGAGAGACCGAGTTTGCTCACGTTCCAGATTGGTTTGCTTGGGAGCGTGAGCAGGTAAAGGCTCAGGTGCTGAGCGGAGAATACTCGTTCGAGGATGAGGTGGAGATATATTCTATGCCGAGATGCTGGCGCTTTGAAAAGCTCGGATCGGGAAAGCTTTGCCACGACCCCGAAAACGGATTTGTTATCGAGGGCGAGTACAACGGTGAAAAATACCGTGTTCACAGAGCTCCGATGCAGACAAACAGTCTTCACGTCGAGTATGATTACTGTTACATAAAGCCCTTTGATTGCGTGGATATTTCCACCGAGAATGATTCCTTCTACTGTTATCCGAAAAAACAGAACGTAATAACCAAGCTTGCCTTTGCGACTGAGGCGATATTCGAGCTTCACAACAGCGAGAAGAGAAGAAGGACGGCTGTAAGATAAATAAAAAGCGGGGAGAACGTGTTTTCATTCTTCCTGCTTTTTTAGATATCATATTCAGAACAGAATAGAAAAAGAAAAATGATGCCGTTTGCGGCATCACAACAAATCTATTATATCACAAAAAAACGCGCTTGTAAAGAGAAAAATTGCATTTAAGACAAATTTCTGCGCATTGAACAAAAAAATATTGTAAAGTTTTAATAAATTGCCAATTGCAAAAGTGAAATTAATGTGATATAATACAAGTGAAGAAAAGGAGGTACGGTCCAATGAAAACTTAAGCCTCGACTTCTCCAAAAGGCTTGTGGGTGCGAAGACGGTCTGAGTAGTGTGAACAGAATACAAAAATACACGGCGGTGTTACGCAGAAGATAGATGTGAAACGAGTGAGAAGCAGATCGCAAAAAAAGCCTTAAAGAAGAGGTCAGAAGATCTTCACCTTATGCGGAGAGAGTACATTCGAACAAGTGGTGTTCTCCATAGAGAACGAGTGGATTTTGGTGTTTGGAGATGTGTTGTCGGTAAGCAAAAGGGTGACATTTAACAGAAAGAGAGGATTAGAAAAGATGTTAGATATCAAGAGTGAACAGAAGTGACCCTTGATTGCAGATCGTATGTTGCAGTCAAGGGTCATTTCTTTTTTTTATTTTTTGCGATCGGAGATCGCCTTTTTTGTTTTTCGATCCTTTTTCCAAAAGCTAAAGTAGATCGGTATCGAAAGGAGGGGGAATAGCGCTCCCACAAGCATTCCCAGCTTCATTCCCAATTGCTCGGGTGCGAGGGAAAGGGAGGCTGCGAGAGAGATCGTTGCTTGATTATTCAGGGCAAAGTCTGTAATGATACCGACGAGCTGAGGCGCGACGGATGCTCCGAGATCACCGCCCGATGCCATAAGGGCGAAGATAACCACTCCGCCGTTCGGGAAACGGTCCGACGCAACAAGAAGACTTCCCGGCCAAAGCATAGATACGCAGAATCCCGTAAACGCACAAGCCAGAAGTCCCGCAATAGCGAAGGGGGTTATGGCGCATATAAGGTAGCACACAGCCGCGCCGATACCGCCCATAAGCAGAGCGCGAGAGGTGTTTTTACCTATCTTTGCGTATAGGCTTCTGCCCGCCCCGAGAGTGGCTGAGAAGAGAGCAACACCGAAGATGTCGCCGTAGATCTTCGATATACCGAGCGCCTGCTCAAGATATCCCGAAGCCCACTGCGCCATTGTACATTCTGCAGCGCCACCGAGAAAGATAGCGAGAATACAAGTCCATACCGCTTTGTTTTTCAGGAAAGAGAGGACTCCGCTGACCTTCTGAGCTACCTCCATATGGGGGATCTCGGCGCTGCTGAAAAGTATCGCGGCAGAGAGTGGGAAGATGAGGCATACCATCACAAGCCAATGCCAATTTTCAGCGCCGAATATCGTGATGAATAAGGTCGCGATAATTACAACGGCAACCACACCCCAAGCATATATCGAATGGACCTTGCTCATTTCTCTGTCGGGATTTTTCGAGGGTATTGCGGCTATCAACGGACTGATGAGAACCTCACCGAGTCCCGATGACGCTGAGAATATGACTGTACCCACAGCAAGACCGAGGAAAGCGCTCTTTGGGAAAAAGAAGGGAACAAAGGCGAATATAAGCAGACCGACGATAGCGAATATCGGCATCAGCCTTACGGTTCGTTTTATGTTGAATTTATGTGAGAAAAATGAAAACAAAAGGTCGACCGAAAGCTGTGTTGAAAAGTTTATAAGTACCAGCAGTCCGAGAAGCGAGTAAGAGAGACCGTACTGAGATCGGAAGGTCAGGAAGAGCAGTGGCGAAAGGTTTCCAACCACCGACATTGTTAGGTTTGAGGCATAGCAAGCAAACTTGACTCTGCCGTATTTTTTATTGAGCATAGTGTTTCCCTTGAGTGTCTGTTATGTTGTTTACAGCTGTTTGTTTGTGATCTTAGCCTCAACGTATTCGAAGCCGAGTCTTGCGACGGTGTCGGCAAATCTCTCGCCCTTTATGCCCTCGTCACGGAAGAGTATTATAGCTCTTTCAATAGCATCAAGTACCTGATCCTCTGTGTCAAACAGAATGTCAAGCGGTTTGCCTATTGCGGTCTTTTTGCCCCAGCGTCCTCCGATGCACATTTTATATCCGACAGAAGCATAGTCAAAAACGCCAAAGGGACATTTTTCAAGACAGCGTCCGCAGTTATTGCAGATCTCGGATGACTGAACGACCTTGTTATCCGAGATCGAAAGAGCCTTCATAGGACACTTGTCGTCTACCACACATTTTTTGCAGCCTCGGCATTTATCAAGATCGGGAGTCACCTTTCGCTGACCGATAATGCCGATATCGTTTAGATCGGGCTTTACGCAGTTGTTAGGACAGCCGCCCACCGCGATCTTGAATTTATGAGGCAGTACCTCGTTGTGATATCCTACGTAAAACCTTTCGTGTATCTTAAGAGAAAGTCCGAAGGTGTCTATGAGTCCAAAAACGCAGGACGTTCCCTTGCAGGATACGACGGGGCGCACCTTTGGACCTGTTCCTCCCGTTTCAAGGCCGTGAGCCTTCAGAAACTCAACGAGCTTTGGAATATTATCATATTTTACTCCCAGGATCTCCACGGTGAGTCTTGAGGTCATCGCAACCTCGGAAGAGCCGAAAAGATCTGCGGCTTCGGCAATAGCTCTTTGCTCTGCAGTGGTTATCTTTCCGTTTCTTGTTATAACTCTTACGTTAAAAACGTCATCAAATCTCTTGTCGCGAAGGCAACCGAGTCCTTTGACTGAAGCTATCTCTTCGGGGGAGAGCTTTCTTTTGGAATTGTTGTCCATAAATACCTCCAACAGTTATTTGCATACATATAAGAAGGATTATACCACATTTTTATCTCAAATTCAATTACTTTTGCTCAAAAAAGAAAAAGATTTCTGTTGTTGGAAAAGGGAATATTTTTATTATGCGTGGGAATATTTATTTATAAGGACAAGCAATTTTCATACGGAGGATATATGTGTACCGCGGTTTATAAAAATGGAGGAAGAAAGCTGTTTGGAAGGAGTCTCGACGTAGAGGTGAGTTACGGAGAATCGGTGATAATAACACCAAGGGCTCGTGAGCTCAGCTTTTCCGAGAACGATGCTCTGATGCGCCATTGCGCGATGATAGGAATAGGCTGTGCCGAGGAGGGGTATCCCCTCTATTTTGATGCTGTGAACGAATACGGTGTGGCTATGGCAGGACTGAATCTTACCGATAGCGCCGTCTATCACCCTTCGATGAATGACAAATATAACGTTGCGTCTTATGAGCTGATACCGTGGGTGCTGTCGCAGTGCAGAAATGCCGACGATGTGATAGCTCTTCTGGAAAAGACAAACGTTACAAAAAGAAGCTTTTCGGAGAATATAAGAGCAACACCGCTGCATTGGATGATCTGTTGCGGTGAAAGATGCTTTGCCGTGGAATCTTTGGCGGAGGGACTTAAGATCTATGAAGATCCATTTGGTGTTCTTACCAACGAACCGCCATTTCCATATCAGATGAAAAATCTCGTGGGATATATGGGGCTGACACCAAAACAGCCTCCTAACAAGCTTTGTGATGCGGATATAAAACCTTATACCCTCGGTGTGGGAAGTATGGGTCTGCCCGGGGATCACTCCTCTTGCTCACGCTTTGTAAGAGCACTTTTCACAAAGGAGAACACTCTTTTAGGTGAAGAGGAGAGCGAGGCGGTGAACGGCTTCTTTCATATAATGGATACCGTGAAAGTACCATTTGGCTGCGTTGAGGGAAGAGAGGGAAAGCCGCATTTCACACGCTATGTTTCCTGTGCCGATACAGAAAGTTTAGTTTATTATTTTGTTACCTACCGTTGCCGCCGTATCCGCTCAATAGCGCTCAAAGAATCTCTTTTAGAGCTTCCGTTCATTATCACTTATCCCTTGGACGATATCGAATAAGAGTTTCTCTCAAATTTGCGCTCCCCTTTGACAAATCGTTCTTTTTGTGATACAATGTGTGTATAAAGCAAAAGGAGCGGAATATGAATAACGGATGTATTTCTCTTGACCGAATTCTCGGCAGACTTGACGGATATTTAAATAAAAACGATTATGATTCTGCCGAAAAGCATATTGTATATTGGCTTACCGAGGCAGAACGACTTGGAGATATCAGAGTAGAGCTTCCTCTTCGAAACGAGCTTATGGGACTTTACCGTAAGCTTTTAAGAAAGGACGACGCGCTTGACAGCGTAAAAGCAGCACTTTGCAGAGTAGATGAGTCAGGGATTGAAGGGCAGGTCGGCGCGGCAACCACCTATCTCAACTGCGCGACGGTATATAAGGCTTTCGATATGTCTGACAGGGCTATGCCTCTTTTTGAGAAAGCGAAGGATATATACGAAAATGAGCTTGATGCGGGTGACAGCAGACTTGGCGGACTTTATAACAATATGGCGCTGGCTCTTGTTGATCTCGGTCGCTTTTCCGAAGCAAGGGAGCTTTATTCCAAGGCGATCTCTGTTATGGAGAACACGGAGGAGGGTGATCTTGAGGTCGCCATTACCTATTTGAATATCGCAAGTGCCGCCGAGGCAGAGCTGGGTCTCCTTGAGGCTGAAAGCGAGATATGCGACCTGCTTGACAGAGCTGAGAGCATACTCGATGATCATAATAAAAAAGACGGCTATTATGCCTTTGTCTGTGAGAAGTGTGCTTCGGTCTTTGGATATTACGGACGCTTTATGTACGAGCGGGAGCTCCTCACCAGAGCAGGGAGGATATACGGCAGATGAAGGGAATAGAGCTTTCCGAAAAATTTTATTATGAATACGGCGCTCCGATGATAAAAGAAAAATTCCCGAGCCTTGAGGGCATGATAGCCGTGGGACTTGTGGGGAGCGGCTCTGAATGTCTCGGCTATGACGACGATATCTCGCAGGATCACGATTTTGAACCCGCATTTTGTATGTTCATTCCAGATGAGGATGTGATAGACAGCCGAACTGCCTTTCTTCTTGAAAGGGAGTACTCGAGACTTCCAAAGGAATTTATGGGATATAAGAGAAGCCCTCTTTCTCCCGTGGGCGGAAATCGGCACGGACTTATCAGAATGAGCGACTTCTTTAAGGAGAAGACGGGCAGTTCCGACGGTGCGCTATCACTCAGAGAGTGGTTTCTGATCCCCGAGCAGTCTCTTGCCGAGGTAGCTTACGGAAAGGTCTTTCGTGACGATCTCGGCACTTTCACAGCTGTCCGAGAAAGGCTCTCCTATCTTCCCGAGGATGTTCGCTTGAAAAAGATAGCGGGAAATCTTTTGATAATGGGGCAGTCGGGGCAGTATAACTATCAAAGGTGTATATCGCGCGGCGAGACCGCCGCCGCTCAGCTTGCTATGATAGAGTTCGCGAAGAGCGCTATGAACCTTATCTTTCTTTTGAATAAAAGGTATATTCCATATTACAAATGGAGCTTCCGCGCGCAGAGAGAGCTGCCGATACTCGGTGAGCTTGACGGAGCGCTTGAATATCTCATCTCAAGCGGAAACCGAGACGGCGAGGAGCTGAAAAAGGAAAAGCTTTGCGAGGAAATATGCGGAAAGATAATATCCGCCTTGAGAGAATGTAAGCTTACCGACCGCGAGAGCTCGAATTGCGAGGAAAACGCTTATGCAGTGAACTCACTGATACGCGACGGTGAGATACGTAATCTTCACATACTGTACGGTGTCTGAAATAAGAAATGTAATCATTGATATGCTGAAGCACCTTATGGAGAGATAAATGAAAAAATACTTTATTGACAGATCACGCATTATCTCAGCTTTACTTATTTTAGCGTTATTGATCGGCACATCACTTTCTGCTTGTAAAAGAGAAGAAGTCTCTGGGGAGGCTGACGGAGTCAGCTTTAAGGATGCCCTCGGCAGAGAGGTGACGGTGAAGACCAAGCCTCAAAGAGTTGCCGCCCTTATAGGCAGCTTTGCCGATGTGTGGGTGCTTTCAGGTGGGTCTCTCTGCGCGGCGGCGGAGGACGCCTTTGAGGATTTTGGGGTGGAACTCGGAGAGACTGTGAATCTCGGAGGAGCACATTCTCCGAGCCTTGAGCTGCTGCTGTCATCCGATCCCGAGCTTGTTCTTGCGAGTGCCTCTACGGCAAGTAACGTTGAGATGGAGACGGTTCTTGAAGCGGCGGGGATCACCGTCGCGTATTTTGACGTGGATAATTTCGAGGATTATCTCGAAATGTTAGATATCTGTACCGATATCACCTGCAGAAAGGACCTTTATGAGGTGAACGGAACGAGAATAAAGGCAGAGATAGAGGAAATTAAAGCGGAATATATGAATGACGGTATATCTGAGAAAGAAAAGACCGTCCTGCTTCTTCGTGCCTCCTCAACGTCGGTCAAGGCTAAGGGAAGCAGGGGTACTGTCCTTGGCGAAATGCTTGACGATATGGGATGCATCAATATTGCCGACAGTGATAAAAGTCTGCTTGAGGATCTCAGCGTTGAGTCGGTTATAAGCCAAGAGCCTCATCACATTTTCGTGGTAACGATGGGAAACGACAGCGCGGCGGCTGAAAGATCGCTTTCAGCACTTATGAATGAAAACGCCGCTTGGGCTACCCTCGAGGCGGTCAGATCGGGAAGACTGCACATTATGGATAAGACTCTATTTAACCTGAAGCCGAATGAAAGATGGGCGGAGGCGTACGGTAAGCTTTATGAAACACTCAAAAAATAAAAAAATATATTTATATGCCGCGTCTATCGCGCTTCTATTGATTTCGATACTCTTCGGTCTGCTTTTTGGGGCTTCCGAGATCGGTTTTTCAGAGGTTATAAAAGCTATTTTTGACGGTGGGGCTAAGACCCCCGAGGCGAGGATAATCCGATACGTTCGCCTTCCGCGTGTGCTCGGAGCTGTGATCTGCGGTGCGGCACTTGCGGTGTCCGGCGCGGTGATCCAAGGAGTACTCGCAAATAAGCTTGCCTCTCCGAGTATCATCGGTGTTAACGCGGGGGCGGGCTTTGCGGTTACTCTTTGCTCGGCTATGGGGATCGTGGGCGGCTTGCGCCTCTCTATATTTGCCTTTCTCGGAGCTTTTTCGGCGGTCCTTCTCGTTAGCCTCGGGGCAAGAAAATGGGGAGCATCGACGGGAACTGTCATTCTTATGGGCGTTGCCCTTAACAGTCTTCTCGGAGCGATGTCCGACACCGTTGTCAGCTTTATTCCCGACGTGGCAATTATGAGCAGCGACTTTAAGATCGGGGATTTTTCCGCCGTTACATATTCTAAGCTTATCCCCGCAGCCTTTATCGTTCTCATTTCATTACTGCTGCTTTTCTCTATGACAAACGAGCTTGAGGTGCTGTCCCTCGGTGATGAATCGGCAAAAGGACTTGGAATGAATACAGGACTTGCGCGAATGATATTTCTGTTGCTCTCGGCGCTTCTTGCGGGAGCGGCTGTCACCGTGTGCGGATTGCTCTCATTTGTCGGTCTGCTCGTGCCTCACGCCGTCAGACGGATGTCGGGCGGAGGAGCAAAGCATCTTTTGCCTCTGTGCGCTCTTTTTGGAGGAGGATTCGTCTCTCTGTGCGATACTCTTGCGAGAGTTGTTTTCAAGCCCTATGAGATACCTGTCGGTATCATTATGGCATTTCTCGGAGCGCCGTTTTTCCTTTTTATACTGATAAAGGGAAGGAGGAGCATGAGCCATGATTGAGTTAAAAAATATATGTGTGGGTTACGGAAAGGGAAAAGTTCTCTGCGATCTCTCTGTGTCCTTTGCAAAAGGAGAGCTTACAGCTGTGATAGGAGCTAACGGCTGTGGTAAAACTACGCTCCTTAAGACCGCTCTCGGGTTGCTTCGGGCAGAGCAGGGCGAGGTTATTCTCGACGGAGTCGGGCTCACTGACTTGAAGCGGAATGAGATAGCGAAGCGCGCTGCGTATCTTGCTCAGATAAAGAGATCTCCCGATATGACTGTGGAGCAGATGGTGCTTCACGGAAGATTTCCGTATCTCACATATCCCCGTAAATATGGTGAAAATGATAGAGCGGCGGCGATTTGCGCAATGGATAAGATGGGGATAAAAGCATTTTCGGAGATGCCCGTCTCGATGCTTTCGGGAGGAATGCGACAAAAGGCTTATATCGCAATGGCTTTGGCACAGGAGACCGATTATATCCTGCTTGATGAGCCGACGACCTTCCTTGATATTTCAAATCAGGTCTCTCTTGTGAGAAATCTTCGTGAGCTCACAAAGGAAGGGAAGGGGATAGTATTCGTTATGCACGACCTGCCTCTCGCTTTCGGCTTTTCGGATAAGATAGCTGTCTTGGATAAGGGAAAGATAGTTGCTTTAGGAACTCCCGAGGAGATATACAGCTCGGGAATAACCGAGAAGATATTCGGAGTTGCTCTCCTCAGAACGCCCGAAGGCGGCTATTGCTATAGCTATTGACCGTCGAGGTAAAACAATATTATTTTTTGTGCAAAATGATGATTTTTCTCCTTCGATTTTTGACGGCATATTGTTAAATGATATGAAATTAAAAAATAATCATAAAATTTTAAAAAAAATATTGACAAATATAGCGAAAAGAAGTATAATATATGTCGGTTAGCAGGGGCTAACTAAAAATAGACTATTACCGTCGGAAAGGAGCTTACGATGACTCTCAGAGAAGCAGAAGAGGGAAAAGAATATGTCATAAGCCGCATTGAAACCGACGACGAGGAGCTTGATTCGTTCCTTTTCTCGCTTGGCTGCTATAGCGGAGAAATGATCACGGTTGTCCGCCGTAGAAAAAGCGGCTGCGTGGTTGCGATCAAGGACGCGAGATATAATATAGATAATCAGCTTGCAGAAGCTATCATAATATAAATTTATGCTGTAAAACTTGTAAGCCGCAAGGAAGCTTATCTGCGAGCTGATTGCTTTTTTACCTTTCGGTTAGCCAAGGCTAACTGAGCAATAAGACAGTAACTTTTATCCGAAAGGATTAGAAATAAGGGGGAAAATCCAATATGAGAATTGCTTTAGCGGGCAATCCTAACTCAGGTAAGACCACTATGTATAACGCTCTGACCGGACGCAGTGAGAAGGTCGGAAACTGGGCAGGTGTTACCGTCGACAAGAAAGAACATCCGATCAAAAAGATGTATGCAGGTGGCGAGCAGTTGATCGCCGTCGACCTTCCCGGTGCATATTCAATGTCTCCATTCACGAGCGAGGAAAGTATCACGAGCTCCTACGTAAAAGGTGAGCATCCCGACGTTATTATCAACATCGTGGACTCAACCAATCTCAGCCGTAGCCTTTTCTTCACAACACAGCTTCTCGAGCTTGGTGTTCCTGTGGTTGTTGCACTGAATAAGGGTGACCTCAATGAGAAGAAAGAAACAAAGATCGATACAGAGGCGTTGAGCGCAAAGCTTGGCTGTCCTGTGGTATCTACAGTTTCAACCTCTGCAAAGGGCTTGAAGGCACTTATTGATGCCGCAACCGCTCTCTCCGGAAAAGCTCAGAAAGCGCCTTACGTTCAGGGTGATATCGATCTTACCGACAAGGATGCAGTTGTTGCTGCCGACCGTGAGCGCTTTGCATTCGTAAACGATATCGTAAAAGACGTTGAGACCCGTAAGGTCTTCACCAAGGATAAAAACGTGGGTGATAAGATCGATGAGATACTTACCAACAAATGGCTCGGTATTCCGATATTCGCTCTTGTTATGTGGGCTGTTTTCTGGATCTCTCAGGCAGGACCTGGTGTATGGCTTGCTGAGGGTCTTGATGTTGGAGAGACACACCTTTGGGGTCTTGTTGACTGTATCGCGTGGTTTAAGGATATTGTTGCCGAGTGGCTGGGCGGAGCTCACGACATCATTCAGGCGATTGTTCTTGAGGGAATTATCGAAGGTGTTGCAGCCGTTGTCGGATTCTTGCCTCTCGTAATGGTTATGTACTTCCTTATTGCTCTTCTTGAGGATTGCGGATATATGGCTCGTGCTACCGTTGTGCTTGATCCTATCTTTAAGAAGGTTGGTCTTTCGGGCAAATCGGTTATCCCCTTCATCATCGGTACGGGTTGTGCTATCCCCGGCGTTATGGCTTGTCGTACTATACGCAACGAGCGCGAGAGAAGAACGACCGCGATGATCACACCCTTTATGCCCTGCGGAGCTAAGCTTCCCGTTATCGCCCTCTTTGCGGGTGCGTTCTTTGACAACGCCGAATGGGTCGGTGTAACGATGTATTTTGTGGGTATTGTTATCATTCTTCTTGCCGCAATGCTCATCAATGCCCTTAACGGATACAAGGCAAGAAAGTCTTTCTTTATCATAGAGCTTCCCGAGTATAAAGCACCCTCCTTTAAGTTGGCGTTCAAGTCTATGTGTCAGAGAGGCTGGTCGTACATAGTCAAGGCGGGAACTGTAATTCTTGTTTGTAACTTTGTTGTTTATATGATGCAGACCTACGGCTGGAATTTCCAGGCGGTCGAAGATCCTTCAAAATCTATTCTCGCAACTATAGCGACCCCGATCGGATACGTTATCGCTCCCATTGTCGGTGTAGCTCTCTGGCAGCTGGCTGCTGCGGCTGTTACAGGCTTTATCGCAAAGGAGTGCGTTGTTTCCACTCTTGCGACTGTATTTATGTTTGAGCATCTCATAAATGAGGATCTTGAGGCTGTCGGTGCGATCGGAGCATCCAATATGGGTGGTATCTCGGTCGCAGCGGGACTTGCGTTCCTTATGTTCAACCTTTTCACACCCCCTTGCTTTGCGGCTCTCGGCGCTATGAATTCCGAGATCAAAAGTAAGAAGTGGTTCTGGGCGGGAATCGGAATTCAGTTCGCGATCGGTTATGCTGTCGGATTTATGGTATTCTTCTTTGGTACACTCTTCACGGGCGGAAGCTTCGGTGAAGCTTGGATGCCTATTGTAGGTTGGGCGATAGTCCTCGCAGCAGCTGCTCTCTTTACTGTAATGATAATCAGAAAGAACAAGCGGCTGAAGGCAGAATACGCCCTTAAGGCATAATTATGAATATCGTTGATTATATAGCGATCGCTGTGATCGTGCTTCTGGTTGGCGGTGCGGTCTTCTATATCGTACGCGCAAAGCGAAGAGGCGAGAAATGCGTTGGCTGTCCATATTCAAAGCAATGTAGCGGAAAATGTGGCGGCGGATGCGCTCACACCGATAAAAAAGAGAAATAAAGATGACAAGAGTGGCTGTCGTAAATGCAAATTTGCGACAGCCACTCTTTAGGGAATAGTCAGCTAATGTCAATAGAGTATCAAAAAAACGGTCAGCACTAAAAAACGTTTAAGGAAAAAAAGAAAAATCAAATTATTTGAAAAATCTATAAAAATATGATATAATAAGCTCAACGAAAATGAGAGTTTACGAGGACGGTAAATTGAAGAAAAAGATGATTTTGATAACTGCATTATTGGGTGTGGGCTTTGCAATATTCTTGCCCGTTTTTTTGGTTACAAAAAATATTGTAGTCGAATCGCTGACAATAACGCTTGGCGTCGTGCTTTATCATTTTGCAATGAGACTTGCGGTTGGCACTGTTGTAAATTGCATTATGAAAAATAAAGCCAACTATGAAAATGTATGGTTTCGAGAAAAAAGCTTTGAAAACAAGCTTTATAAGCTGATTCGTATACGAAAGTGGAAAAAATATCTTCCAACGTATAGTCCTGATACCTTTGATGCAAGTCAAAAAACAGTTAAGGAAATTGTTGGCGCAACCTGTCAAGCCGAGGTGGTTCACGAGGTTATTATGGCACTCAGTCTGTTACCGATAGCCCTGATACCGTTTTTGGGTGGGGCTGCCGTGATGATCATTACATCTGTTTTGGCAATGCTGTTTGATTTTTTATTTGTGATCCTTCAACGCTACAATAGACCAAAGCTTCTCAGAGTGATGACTCGTTTTCAAAAAATAAAATAATCCAATAAAATTCATAAAATATACTTGTTTTTTTCTGAAAAAAGGTGTATAATATACTCACAACTGAAAAACGGGAGCTTGTATACAGGCTGAGAGGAAGGTGTGACCTTCGACCGAGAACCTGATTTGGATAATGCCAACGTAGGGATGCCTGATACGAGGATATTGGGAGGAACAAAGAAATTTTTGGAGTTA
>SVSX01000068.1 GCA_015064085.1 Oscillospiraceae bacterium
ATTTTTTTAATTTTATTTTTTTGCAAACTTTGGCGTTTTGTCTCAAATTCCTTTGTTTTTTTCATAGATCCTTTCCGTTTTGCACAATCTTGCGATTTCTTGAAAAAATTGGGAGGAGAGAAATCTGTACAAAATTCTCTCCTCCCAGCGTATGAAATTTATATTCGGAGCTACTCGTTCCCCTCAATTATCGCTCTGCCACCCGTCAGTGTTATCATCTTCACCGCGTCGCGGCTGAAGGACTGGGCTCTCACCTCAAGGGGCTTGTCCACCCTTCCCCTCGCAAGGACCTTTAGATAGCAGCTGCTCTGCGGAATAAGTCCTTTCCGCTTAAGGCTTACAAGGTCGACCACCTCACCCGCCTTATAATTCTCGGACAGGGTATCCACGTTTATAAAGGTCTTCTTGCATCCTCTGCAGATATTCGGCTTTTTCTCCGAACGGCTCACCATTTGCTCAGCCTCGCTGTCACCGATAAGGTCGCTCGCCTCCTCGGCGCTCACACAGTCAAGAAATGCGGGGAGTGCGGGAAGCTCCCTCACGCCACTGAGTTCACCCCCGAGCTCACCGATCGCCACAGGCGCAAGTACAGCTCTCCGTCTGCCTCGCAAAAAATAGACAACAACACCCGCCGAAAGCAGCAGAAGCAGAAGTGAGAATATAATAATGAAGGAAATTATTTCGCTTTCCTTCTCTCCAAGCACCAAAAATTCCGAGAAATGCTTTGTGGTAAACTCAAGCACACTTCCCTCTCGCTTTGCCTCGAGCACCTCGATCTCCCCCGTGGGTGAGATATAGGCGATCCATACCCCGCGCACACCTCTCAGCTCCTCGGGCAAAAGCACTCTGACCTTATATTCGCCCGAGAATTCGTTGAAGATCGCCGACTCGACGGTGAGCTTAAGGTCAAGCACACCACGCGCCTCGAGACCGCCAAGCAGCCGCTTCAGCTCCTCCGCGCTGTATGCCGACGCGCCGTAGTAGCTGAGTCTGCCCTCCTTTATCCCTTTGCGAAGCGCCGAGCGGAGCTCGGCGCTCACAGGAAGGCTCTTCATCGAGCAACCGACACCGTAGGGTATCCCCGCGCTACCTCTGACCGTTCCCCAAAGGCCGAGAGAGGTGTCATACCCAGCGGGATATTCGGAATAGGCGCTGCTCCTTTCCCCGAAGCTGCCGCTTGATACCCAGGACAGGGGCAGCTCTCTCAGCTCTTTCAGTGCCGAGTCGTATATTTCCCTGAGCCCCGACTCGCCGATCGCAGATATTGCCGTCTCTATTCTGCTTTTGGCAAGTGAATATATGCTGAAAAGCGCGCCTCTTTTCTCTCCGTAATTTTCCGAAAGACTCTCAAATTTTTTATATTCCTCGCTCAGCGACTCACTCAGCTCCCTTTTCAGATCGTCGAAAATACTTCCGACCGCCGACATTTTTGAAAAGGCTACGTTGATTATCCCATCGAGGGGCTCGGCGCTGTCGGCATTTTTTATTTCCTCGACGGCTGTAAGATATGCCTCGGATATCTGTGAGTATCTCGACTCGGTGTAGCTCTCCGCGCGGTACTCACCGTACCTTGCCCTGAGCTTTTCGAGATATTTGCGCTTTGCGTCATTGAATTCAAAAGCTCTTATTGCTATCCCGTCAAACCTTTCCTCAAGCATTTCATAAACGTCGCTCATCTCGGAAGCTCCCGCCGCCGAAAGAATGTACTCCGCGCACTCCTCAAAAGCGGCTTCGAGCTCCGAAAAATACTCCTCCTCAGACACCTCCGAGAGGAATTCAAGCATTGATATCTCGCTCTTTTTCGCCTCTTTTAAGGCTTTTGAGAGCGCTATAAAATGCTCCGCCGCACCCGAAAGGTTTTCAGCGTATGCCGACTCACAAATCATCTGTGTTCGGCTCTCGTAAAGATGATACCTTGACTCAAGCTCGGATACCGCAGAAAGAGTCTCAAGCGCTTCGAAAAGCTCTCCAAGCTCGGCTTCAAGCTCATAAAGATAGGCTGTCTTGCGCCCCTCGGAGAGGTATATCATTGTGTCCATCTGCCCACGGCAGAGCGCAAGATCTTTCTCAGCAAGTGACATATAATGTGATTTTGCAAGCTCACGCTCCTCAAGGAGCGCCCTTTGCCATATTCCGTCAAGGGCAACGAGAAGCTCCGAATACTCCTCCCCCGCGGCATCGATATCAGCCGAGCCGAGAATAGCCCCCCGTGCCACCTCAAGACCCCGCCGTATTTCAGATATCAGTTCCTCTTTTCTCTCAGCCGAAATATATTTAAGGGTCGAAAAGCTATCGATATATCCATTACCTTCCCTTTCCGCGCTCTCATAAAGTCGTTGACACGCGACGCGCAGTTCGGTCCGCGCAACTATCCCTTCAAGCGCCCCGATATCCTTCTCGGCAATTAAGGCGGCAATCCCCTCGGCAATGATCTCGCGCACAGCTTCGCTGTCATCATCACCTCTCAGAATGGAAATCTCGCCACAGCTCGCGCATTTTTTAAGCTCGAGTCTCGCCAAGCTCAAAAGTGATTTTATATCACCGCCGTCATATATAAGCTGAATGTAATGATCACGCTTTTCTATAAGCAGATCCTTATACTCCGAGGAGTAATCAGGATAATTCTCGCCAAGGACTATTTCTTTGTAATAGTCCTCTATCTTCTCTGCCGCCTCCCTCTGCCGCTGAAGGGTAATATCGGCAGCCGCCTTCTCATAGACCTCATCGTAGCTTAAATCTGTAAGCTCTCCCCTTGCTATCCGCTTTATATCCTCAAGCGCCCTCTCGGCTATTCCCGCCACAGCGTGGGAATCCTCGGCGGTATATAAAAGAGATAGCTTTCGGCTGAACACCGAAATATACATTCTGCCCTCAAGCTCACGGCTCTTCTCCGAGACAGCTTCGGCATCCGACAGCTCTGAGATCTCATAAAGCAACTCCTCAAGCTCCCCCTTTACCTCACCGTTATCCTGAAGTCCGTCGGCATAGCACCAATATATCCACGACACAGCACCGCTCACCTTGCCCTGCTCATAAAGCAGTCCGATCTCATCGGAAAGCTCCTCGAGCGCAATCCGCTCATCACCTCTAAGCGCGTTTAAGGCATTCTGATATTCGATTATCACGCCGCTCGTTTTGATCGCCGTGAGCTTGTCCTCCCTCTTGTCAAGGGCGGCATACTCCTCGCAAAGCTCCCCCAGAAGTCCGCTTTTTTCTGTAATGAGCGCTACGTTGCGCCCATAGATATCGTCGCAAAAAGCTCCCACCGAAAGAACAAAGCTCAATAATACAACGACCGTCATAAAATATACTAATCTCAAAATTTTTTTGTTCATTATTTCTTACCTCCAGCTCCATTATTACCATATATTACCACTATATTTTCCCGAGGTCAACAAAAAAAGAAGGAATTCCGCCTAAAAATTAAAGAAAAAATTTTTCACCGCCTCGAAGAAGATAAAAAGCAATAAAAAAATGTCGATTTTTGATAAAGGATAATAAACAAAAAGGATTGACAAAAGCCAGCGCATCGTTTATAATGTGGTAAATATTATCGTTAGAAAGGACATATGAATATGAAAAAGCTTTCCTATAAGGAATATTTGAATAAGGTCTACGGTTGCTTTCTCGGAAAAACAGTCATAGGTACTCTTGGCGCTCCCTTTGAGGGCGTAAAGATGCCTCTTGAGCTTCCATTCAAGCGTGAAATGATCGACGCTATGATCCCAAACGACGACCTCGACCTGCAGGTCCTATGGCTTGACGTGCTCGAGAAGCACGGCACGGACTTCACCTCCTACGATCTTCTTAAGACATTTGTTGAGTGTTGTGATTATAACCCCGGAGAGTACTGCGTAATGCGTAAGAACTATATGAGAGGAATATATCCTCCCCTCTCGGGACGCTTCTCAAACGACTATTACATAAACGGTATGGGCTGTCCTATCCGCTCGGAGATCTGGGCATGTATCTCCCCCTTTGACCCCGCGTACGCGGCTGACATATCGGAAAGAGACGGCGTTCTCGACCACGAGGGAGAGAGTGTTTATTCCGAAAGATTTTTCGCCGCACTTGAGTCCGCCGCATTCTTCGAGAGCGACCTTAAAAAGCTTATAGAGATCGGTCTGCGCTACGTTCCCGAGAACTGCCGCTTCCGTCAGCTCGTACTCGATACTGTCGCTTGGTGCGACAGATATGACAGCGTGAAGCTTATCCTCAGAAAGATACTTACAAAGTACGGTCACCCCGACTGCACAAATATGTTCGAAAACGTGGGAATCATTCTCGCCGCCCTTCTCAAGTGCGATCTCGACCTTATAAAAACAGGTATGGAGGCACTCAACTGCGGATTCGACACCGACTGCACCTGCGCTACAGCGGGAGCTATCGTTGGACTTATCCGCGGAGCGGATGATATAATCAAGGAATACGACCTTAAAGACGTTCGCTACGTTCTCGGCGTACGCTCAGATCGCAGAAGCGACAGCGTTTACGATCTTTCCGAGGATATCGCAATGCTCGGCGCATACCTCGCGAACGGCGCTATCGAAGGAGCACCCGAGGTCGAATATAGCTTTGTTCCCTCTATGTACCCTTTGAAGATAAGCGCTGAATACGAGAACAATGACCCCACATTCTCTCCCGTAAAACCCTGCCGCCTGACGCTCGTGATCGAAAACATCTCAAGCGCTACGGTAAACACCGACATTAAGGTCAAGGGACTCGGATTTGACAGCTCATTTGAGGTCTATCTTCCCGAAAAAAGAACCGAGCGTATTTCTCTTGAGATCGCGTATCCCGAGAGCGAGACCGCTGTGAGCGACAAAAATCTTTACAGCGCAACATATTGCCATAACGGAGAGGAAAAGGAATTTATTTTCGGTGTCGTCGGAGCAATGCCCTGGAAGGCTATAGGACCTATCTGGCGCACAGACCCGATCTGCACCACAGAGCTTCTTCTCGAGGCCGATCTGAAATACAGAAATATCGTCAACGCGGTAGAATATGATGGTAATATGTATGACGTAAAGCGCCGCTTCCACCTTAACTGCGCTATCGATACCGAGACCGAATATCTCACCTTTGACGAGTGCTTCACTCCCTACAAAGAGGATGCCGAAACAAAATTTGAGGAGGCAGTGTTCTATCAGACAGAGGACAGCTTCCGCTTCGAGGATATCTGCGGCTTTGCAGGACCTTCGGTGCTCTATCTCGCAAGAGAGCTGGTCTGCCCTGAGGACAGAACAATGTTTATGCAGATAGGAAACAGCGCTCCCTTTACACTCTGGCTCAACGGAGAAAAGCTCGCCGAGCGGCACAGCTGTGATACCTGGGATGCCGAGAACGTACATCTCGACAACGTAAAAATGAAAAAAGGAGTCAATAAGCTCCTTCTCCGTCTCACCAAGGTAAACGGCGACACCAAGTTCAACGTTGCCCTTTCAAAGGCAAATACCTGCTGTGAGCACTACGTTGATTTCGCGGCGATCCGCCCCGAATTCTTCAAATAAAATCACCCAATATTAAAAAAAGAAGCAGTCGCAAATTTGAATTTGCACTGCTTCTGATTTTTTATATTTGTCTGTTTGGAGTTGAGTAGATGTTGCTTCCCTTTGTAAGAGGACCGTTCATCTGCACCTCGCGCCACTTGTTTTCAAACGCGATCATATCCGCATTCGGTCGAAGAGCTTCAAGCTGACCGAAGAAACGAAGTCTGAATCTCTCGGCAAGCTCGGCGTGAAGCTCAACAAGCTCACGGGGAGCATCCCCGATAGCATAGGCGCGCATAGCCACGCCGCCTCCCTCACAAAGTCTCTCGAGCTTCGGGAAGAAATATTTCAAAAGATACTGAGCATAGCTGACGTAGCGGAGCTTTCCGTAAGCTCTCTTCTGACGGGTGAGCTCGTCGTTACCGTTTGCCTCCACCGCAACGCTCATACCGTTCTTGATAGCCTCCACAACCGCTTCGGCACTCTTCTCTTTTGCGAAAACGATGGTATAGTTAAACGGAAAGAGCTTCGAGTCGTGTATCGCGTGAACGTCACTCGAGCCAACCACGGGAATGTCGTATCCTTCGGCTCTGAGCTCATTCCAAAGAGCTACCGATCTGTTGAGATCGGGCTGTTTCATTCCTCCGACGACCTCGTAGGCATCGAACATTCCGCTCTTCAGGAGTATCATCGCGAACTCGTCGCAAACGTTGTAAACAAGATTTTTCGGTCTCCAATAGGGGTGTGGAAAGATAGCTATTCCGCCCGCCTCGTGTATCTTGTCGGTAGCCCACATCGCTCTCGCGTATCTTGCCGCGTATTTTTCGGGCAGGTCAGCGGGAACTTTCTTCATATATTCCTCTATTTCGGCGTTATACTCCTCGGGATACTTGAAATACTTCTCGCAAACACTGGTATTTCCGCCTATATGCACGATATGAATTACGCTTGGGGGTGTGTGAAGCTCCTCGCCGCTGACACGGATAAATCCCGTATTTACGCCCTCATAAGCCTCATCTATCTCGCCGCCCGAATAAAATCTGTTATGATCGGTAAGGGCAAAGCAATCGTATCCCTGCTCACGGTAATATCCCGCTATAGCCGTGGGATCTCTCTGACCGTCGGAACGGAAGCTGTGAGAGTGAAAATCCCCCTTCATAGGACGCGTCACGTAAAGATCCTCAAACAGAGAGTAAACGTAAAAATTTTCTACAACAACACCGTTTTTCTCAAGTATCACAAGATGCTCCTGCTCGTCGCAAAAGCTATATTCAAATTCAATAACTCCGTTATGGGCTACCGCGCTGAAGGTATTTTTCGAGGTAGGCGTATAATAGCTCTCCTCATCATAATTCAAGTCGGCAACCGAGACCGAATACTCAGCGCCCTCAACGAAGATAAATGCCCGTTCGAGGGGCGCTATCGTCATAAGCGTCTTCTTGTCAGCCTGTACGACCGACGGATATATTTCGTACAGTTCTTTTTTGGGCAGCATTTTATTTCTCCTTTAGATTAATTTTTTATTCCTCGTAAATTCCGTATTCATCAAGCATCGTTTTTCCTATGAGATAGAGGATCTTCAGCGCCGATCTTTTTATCTCAACGGTGGGGTGAGCAAGCCGTCCCTCAGGCTCTTTAAGTCTGCTGCTTCTTTTATACTTGAAAAATCCGTCTGCCTCAAAGGTAAAATATCCCTTATACCCCGAGTCGATAAGTCCTCTCATAAGCGCTTCAAAATTCAAAGTTCCCAAGAACGGCGCTGTGTGGAGGTCTTTATTCCCGTCGTTATCGTGAACGTGTATCGCCTTCAGATTTTCACCAAGTGTCATTATCTCATTATAGTGATCTATACCGTCCATATGAGCGTGACCTACATCCCAAGCCGCGCCGAAGAGCGGATGAGCCATAAACTCAACAAAGTCGTTCAGATCTTGACCCGTTATCGGAAAATAGTTCCTGTCTCCGCAGTGCTTTATCGTTGTGTTTTCAAAAAGGATATTAACGCCGTACTTTTCCATTTCGGGTATGAGCGCTCTGAAAAAAGGCTCGTTCGCCTTAAAGTATTCCAGCTTGTCGTTTGGATACTTATACTCGTCAAAGCAACCCGAGTGGACAACCATATTTTTTATTCCAAGCATTCCGCAAGCTTCTACAGAACGAAGCGTTGCGATAAGCCCCTCCTCGCTCCCCTCGCCTCGTATCTCACAGCAGGGAGAATGCGCCTGAACGAATTTAAATCCAAGCTCCTCCGCCGCCTCCTTGGCTTCGAGCACACCGTCTCTCCAATGATCTCCCATAAAAGGATCGTTCTTGTCGTTCAGAACGGTATAAAAGCTATAGTCAAGGTATCTGAATCCCGTATCCTCAAACTGTCTCACAGCCTCGGCTGTAGACGATGTAAAGGAGTACACATCTCCTATACTTGTTGCAATTTTCACAGTATCGCCTTCCTATTTTTCTTGATATTTCAACGTTATTTGATGTCAACAACAAAAAACGCGCCGAATAGATCGACGCGTTTTCGGGGCGGATATCTCCGCAAATATGATTATTCAGGAAAGATCAGTATGTGAGTCTCTTTCTTCCCTTAGCGCGTCTTCTCTTGAGAACGTTTCTACCGTCCGCGGTTCTCATTCTCTTTCTGAAGCCGTGCTCCTTTTTTCTTTGTCTCTTTTTAGGCTGGTATGTTCTGAGCATTTTTTACCTCCCACTTCGCAAGTAGCTTTTCAGCTCCGCAAATTGTTTGCTTTAGTCACTTATATATTAAACCACATTTCATTCAAATTGTCAAGAGCTTTTCGAATAAACGCTTAAAAACTTCTTTCGATCTCACCGATAACGGCATCGATGTCGGCGACAGAGCAGATATTGCAAAGATATTTCTTCCCCAGCTTACTCTCGTCGTAAAGATAATATTTTTTCGCGCTGTTCGCCATCATTACCCTTCTTATCTGGGATTCCTCGGCAGAGGAATCGGTTATGTAACCGTCATCGGTTATCCCTCTGCTTGAAAAAAACATTATGTCGGCGTTAAATCTGCGAATGAAGTCCTCAGCCTCGCCTCCCACATACGCCTCCGAGGACTCAAGCAGCCGCCCTCCCGTACAATAGCTGGTGATACCGCTTCTTCCAAGCTCAAGCGAGGTGTTTGGTGAGTTTGTGATAACGGTAAGGTTTTTGAACTGCTTCAGATGCGGCACAAGATATGCCACCGTGGTCGATGCGTCAAGAAAGATCACCTTCCCGTTTTCAACAAGCCTCGCCGCCTTTTCGGCAATGATACGCTTTTTCTCTCCATTTTGCGCCTGACGCAGAAAAAGAGGCACTTCCTTGGTATTGCTTTCCTCAAGGACCGCCCCGCCAAAGGTGCGTCTCACCCGTCCCGAGCGCTCAAGAGCGCTGAGATCCCTTCTTATGGTCGATTCACTCGAGTAAAGCCGCTCCGCAAGGCTGTGAACGCTGACACTCTTTTTCTCCTCAAGTATTCTCAATATCTCTTCCTGTCTTTCAAGATCATACATAGCTTTCCCCTTCTGCTCAAATACGACCGAATATGATCAATTTACGCATATTTAAAGATTATTTTCCAACAGATACGCCAATTATTGACCTATTATGCTCATTTTATTATAATTATAATTGATAATTACATTTGTGTCAAGTGAAAAGGAGAATAAAATGGAGCTGACAAAAAAGATCTCACCCTCATTTATGTGCGCCGACTTTATGGAGCTTCAAAAATGTCTGCGTGAGCTTGAGGAAAGCAAGGCGGAATATCTGCACATTGACGTTATGGACGGCTCATTCGTGCCAAATTATACACTCGGTACGGATTTTTGCAAGGTACTGAAAAAGAATACACACATCCCTCTCGACATTCACCTTATGATAGACTCCCCCGAGTACAAGCTCTCCTGGTTTCCTATCGGCGAGGGTGACTACGTGTCGGTACACTACGAGAGTACCCCGCATATACACCGCGCCCTTCAGCAGATAAAGTCCCTCGGAGCGAAGCCAATGGTGGCACTTAACCCCGCCACTCCCCTTTCGACTCTTGAATATCTTCTTGATGATATAGACGCAGTCCTCCTTATGACAGTTAACCCCGGATTTGCGGGTCAAAAGCTGGTTGAAGCCACCCTTAAGAAGATAAGTGATCTGAGACAATTTCTCGACTCCCGCGATCGCGGTCATATAGAAATAGAGGTTGACGGCAACGTAAGCTTTGAAAACGCAAGAAAAATGAGCGACAGAGGCGCTAATATCTTTGTTGCTGGAAGCTCGTCTATCTTCTCCCCGAGCTTTTCACTGACCGAGGGAATAAAGAGACTGAGAAGAGCAATAGAATAGTATATGTATGGGGCTGTCACATTTGGCAAGACCGAAAAAGTCCGAGAATAAATAAAAAAATCCCGTTTACGCATAAAAACGCAAATGAGACAGTAATAGGTTGAATTTCTTCGAAATTCTTCATCTTTATTGACTTTTTCTACC
>SVSX01000069.1 GCA_015064085.1 Oscillospiraceae bacterium
ACAAGCGTACGTCGAGCCCCGAAAACGGCGGTAGAAAAAGTCCATAAAGATGGAGAATTTCGAAGAAATTCAACCTATTACTGTCTCATTTGCGTTTTTTCTGTCGCAAACGGGATCTTTTTATTTATTTTCGGACTTTTTCGGTCTTGCCAAATGTGACAGCCCCATCTTTTTATCAAAGGAGAGATATCCTTTTTATTCTGTCATAGCAGGTGGCGAGAAATTCCTCTGTGGACATAAGCTTGTATTCCTCGCTGCTGCTCTGCATTACCTCAAGCATAAGTGAGCCGCTGTAATTGTATCTGTCGAGCTTTCTCATAACTTTTTCGTAGTCGATATTGCCGTCAAAGGGAAGGAGATGTATGTCGGGAGAGCCTATCTTTTCATCGCCTCTTCCGTAGTTGTCGTGAATATGTGTGGCGATCGTCCTTTCGCGGAAGATGTCCATCATATCAACGTACTTGGTGTAGCAGTGCTCGTGACCTATATCGTAACAAAATCTTACGTTGGGTGTCTTTTCATATCTGTCGGCTAAATAGGCGATATTTCCGATCATTCTGAGATTTTCAAAAGCTACGGTCACATCCTTTGTGTAGGCGTACTCAACAAGAGAATCAAAGCGGGAGAAGCCAATGTCGGAAAGCTCGGGGGGATTCCAGCCGCTTGATACGTGGAGGATTATTGTTCTTACGTCGATTGCCGCCGCAAGGTCGATACATTTTTTGAGTCTGAGATAGATATCGAGATATTCCATACCCGGCTTCAGCAGCTTGTTTATTCCGTCGAAGGGGGCGTGAATAAATTCATATTCAATTCCGAGCTTTACAGCTTTTTCTTTGATCTCGTTCATTTCCTCGAGAGTTCGCATTGAGTCGAAAAAGCATTCAAATCCCGCGGCTTTGATAGGTTCAAGAGCTTCAAGGGCGGTGAGACCAATTAAAGCGTGAGCGTTTATTCCTAATTTTCTTTCCATTTTCATAAGGTCCTTTTCTTTTATTTGTTTTCGTTGTTTAGCTTGTAGGGCTGAAGAACGCCGTTATCCATCTTGAATATTCTGTCGGCTTTTTCGGCTATCGTCATATCATGGGTGACCATAATGAGTGTTTGCCCCAGAACCTTCTGTGTTTTGAGAAGTAGCTCGAGGACCTCGTCGGCATTCGCTCTGTCAAGATTGCCTGTAGGCTCGTCGGCAAAAATTATAAGAGGCATATTTATAAGCGCTCTCGCTATCGCGACTCTTTGCTGCTGACCGCCAGAGAGCTCACTCGGGAGATGGTGAAGCCTGTCACCGAGATCGAGGGTATCCACAAGCTTCTTGAGTGTTTCCTCGTATGCGAACTCCTTTTTGTCAAGCATAAGGGCGGGGACGAGTATATTTTCAAGAGCTGTGAACTGCGGTATCAGATTGTGATTCTGGAAGATCATACCCATATGTCTTCCTCGGTACTGCGAGAGCTCGTCGGGAGAAAGCTTGGTTATATCCGTACCTCTTATCACTATCTTTCCCGCGTTTGGCTTGTCGAGACCTGCGCAGATGTGGAGCAGGGTACTTTTTCCCGAGCCCGAAGCACCGATTATTGCGACAAATTCACCCTCGTATATCGAAAGATTAACACGGTTTACGGCGGTGACTACACAGTCATACTGCTTATATTGCTTTATAACGTCTGTAGCTTCAAGAACGATCCTTTTGTAATCCATTATTTATTACCTCCTTCATTGTTGATCCTTTCCTGTAATTTTTTCTCGGCTCTCAGTGAAAGCTTATATGGAACAAGGGCGGAAAGGAATCCGCAGGCAGCTGAAAGCAGGGCGCATATGATTATAGCGACGGGAGACAGCGCAAAGGTGTATTTTATACCGTCCTTTATAAATCCCAGTGATGGCAGCCAGCTGTTCATCGTTTTATATATAAGATAGCTTGCGGGGAGACTGAGAAGTGTTGCGAGAACGAAGCCGACGGTTGCCATAACTCCGCCCGAGCAGGAGAAGATATTTGATATCTCCCTCTCTTTTGCTCCAAAGGCACGGAGAACGAAAAGCTCCTTCTTTCGCTTTTCGGTAAACATAGCCTGAGAGAAGAACCAGACTACGGGAGACATTATGACCACAAGTGAGGAGAGCATTATGGCGAGGGTGTTCAGATGCTCCTCTCGGAGAATATCTCTCTCGACAGTTGCGTAGCTTCTTGAAAGCTTATAGTTGCTGCCCATATAGTAGAAGACAGTGGCGAGCTCAGAGCTTATCTCATCTGCCCTTTCGGGTGCGGTGTCGGCGGAAAGATTGATAAATACCTCGGAGGGGGCTGCGCTCGATCCCGTCATATATCTGAACTCGTCATAGTTCATACCGATAGAGATGCGCCCCTCGGAGTCACCGTAATTCTTTATTACAGCGCCGACCGTGTATTCGCGATACTCATAAACGTTTGACTGAACAAAGTGTCTTACAACGCCGACCGTGTCGGAATAATCGCCGTCATATTGTTTCAGATTTTGCATAAGCTTTCCAATGATTATCTTGTCGCCAACCTCAAAATCAAAGGAGTTTTCGTTGTAGACATCTTCGCTTACGATAACTGTATTTGGAGTGTTGAATATAGATCTGAGATCTCCCTCGACCTCAAAGCGCTCTTCTATATAGTCCACCGAGCTCTCGCCAAAGGCAGAGTATTCGAAGGTATTTATTGCGTTGACAAATCCGGAATCGGCATACGAGCCTACCTTCGCGTTCATTTCCTCGTCGAGGCATTTGATATCATCGATGAGCGCATATGGAACAGAGGAGGTGGTGCGTTGCTCCTTCTTTATGAGTGCCACAGAGCCGAGGCGGGATGCGGGGACGTCAACGTTCCAGCTGACACTTTCAACATTGTCGATCTTTCCGATCTCGGAGTAGAGAAACTCGATGTCGTTGATCTGCTCATCCTCCTCAAGCTCGGCGCGGTTTACAAAGGAAAATTCGGGGATGGGTGCGTCGAGGTTTGTGTTATACATAGAGGATATATAAAATCCGCAAATGAAAACAGACGTGAATATTACCGAGCTGAGAACAAGCTTGATATAATACTTTCTGAACCTGAACAGTGAGAGAAATTCGTATTTTTTCGGGAAGCTGCTCTTCAGCATATCTACAGAGCGTGAGGGGGAGATGACCAGATTCGCGTTGTCGTCGGAGGAGAGAAGTGACAGCGGTGTCTTTCTCGATACACTCTTCATAGGAAGGTATGTTCCTACGAGTGATATTACAAAGATGCTTACAAGTACCTTTATAAATATTCCGAGGTTGATAACGGGGGTTATTCCCGATAATCCGTAGGTTATAAAGCTGAAGAGATAAGACAGCAGCGCTGCGGGAATATAGGCAAGAAACGCTATCAGCATCATTTCAAATACCGAGGTTGAAATGAGCTTTTTCAGATTTGCGCCGAAGGTTATGTATATTCCGTACATAAATTTCTGGTTGTTCACGCGTATCGAATATATGGCGACCAGCGCCGCGACCGAAATGGCGCACATAGCGGCTATCAGTAAAAGGGGAGGGGAGTCGCTGCTTGCGGAGGACATCTTATAATCGTAGCGCGGTGTTGTGGAAACAGTTATGTCGGGATCTTCGCCGCCTATCGGGTTGTAAATATGTTGCTCAACAAAGAAATCAAGATCGGAATCCTCTCTCATTACGAGATAGACTCTGTAGTCACCGCCCTCAATGTCGGACGCTTGCTCTATGGTATAGCTCTCAAAGCTTCTTTTTTTCATATATGACTGAATATAGAGATCTCTTTCGACCGCGAGCTTCTGCTTCTCGTCGAATCCGCTTATCATAACGTCGTAATCAAGCTGCTCCGAGAGCGACTCGGCGTTGTTTTTTGCGTTTGTTGCGGTCGAAATAAAGATAGTGAAGAAAACGCAGAGAATAACAAAAAGTACCGCGAAAAAAGGCAGATATTCCTTGAATTTTCGGAATACGCTCTTCGCGGCATATTTTATGTTCGTTTTTAGATATTCAAAAATAAATTCCATTGCCTACTCCATAATTAAAATAACTTATTATGAGTATAAATTTAAAAGACATTAATATTTTAATAAAAAATTATATATAAACTGTGGTCAAATTGTTAAATAAATGTAACCAATGTGAAATGCCACTTGTAAAAAAATTATTTTTGTGGTAAAATATACGATGGGTTACGATGTGATCCCATAAAACAAGTCCCAAATAATTCAAAAATATAAAGAGGAGAAAAAAGATGACTAACAACAAGTTTGTTCTTAGCTGGATCGAAGAGATGAAGGCTATGACACAGCCCGACAAGATCGTCTGGATCGACGGTTCAGAGGCGCAGGCAGAGGCGCTCAGAGCTGAGGCTTGCTCCACAGGTGAGATGATAAAGCTCAACGAGGAGCTTCTTCCCAACTGCTATCTTCACAGAACAGCGGTAAACGACGTTGCTCGTGTTGAGGGCAGAACCTTTATCTGCACATCCAAGAAGGAGGATGCAGGTAACATCAACAACTGGATGGATCCCAAGGAGTGCTACGAGAAGCTCGGAAAGCTCTATCGCGGATCTATGAAGGGAAGAACGATGTACGTTATCCCTTACTCTATGAGTATCGTTGGCTCGCCCTTCGCAAAGTACGGTATCGAGCTTACTGACTCTATCTACGTTGTTCTTAATATGCTTATTATGACTCGCGTTGGAAACGACGTTCTTGAGGCTCTCGGCGACAGCGGAGATTTCATCAAGGGTCTCCACGCAAGAGCTGATATCGACGAGGAGAACCGTTATATCTGTCATTTCCCTGAGGATAACACCATCTGGTCTGTTAACTCCGGATACGGCGGAAACGTGCTTCTCGGCAAGAAGTGCTTCGCTCTCCGTATCGCTTCCTATATCGGACGTAACGAGGGCTGGATGGCTGAGCATATGCTTATCCTCGGCGTTGAGTATCCCGACGGAGAGACAAAGTACATCTCCGCGGCATTCCCCTCCGCGTGCGGAAAGACCAACCTCGCAATGCTTATTCCCCCCGAATTCTACGCAAAGAAGGGATATAAGGTTTGGTGCGTAGGTGACGATATCGCTTGGATACGTGTTGGCGAAGACGGAAGACTCTGGGCAGTAAACCCCGAGAACGGATTTTTCGGCGTTGCTCCCGGTACAAACGAGCAGTCCAACCCCAACGCTCTCCACACAACAATGAAGGATACTATCTTCACAAACGTTGTTCATAACCTTGAGAATAACACAGTTTGGTGGGAAGGTCTTGATAAGAATCCTCCCGCAAACGCGATCGACTGGAAGGGCAACAAGTGGGATTACCGCACATACAACAAGGCTGATAAGTCTACCTGCGGCGCTCACCCCAACAGCCGCTTCACCGCAATGGCAATCAACTGCCCCTGCATCTCCAAGGAATTCTCCAATCCCGCGGGCGTTCCGATCTCTGCTATCGTATTTGGCGGAAGAAGAGCAAAGACCGCTCCTCTGGTTTACCAGTCCACAAGCTGGCAGAACGGTGCGTTCGTTGGCTCTATCATGGCTTCCGAGACAACAGCTGCTGCAGCAGGTGCTGTAGGTGTTGTTCGCCGTGACCCCATGGCTATGAGACCCTTCGTTGGTTACGATATGGGCGACTACTTCGCACACTGGCTCAAGATGGGAACAATTATCCCCAATCCTCCTAAGATATTCCACGTTAACTGGTTCAGAACAGATGATAACGGAAACTTCATCTGGCCCGGATTCGGTGACAATATGAGAGTTCTTATGTGGATACTTGACCGCTGCGAGGGCAAGGTTGACGCTAAGATCACACCTATCGGATACGTTCCTAACGTTGAGGATATCAACATTGAGGGACTTGAGGGTGTTACTGTTGACACTATCAAGGAGCTTCTTACTGTTGATAAGGCTTCCTGGCTCGAGGACGTTGAGAACATCAAGGCGTTCTACGCTCAGGTTGGCGACAGAGTTCCTCAGGCTATGTACGATGAGCTTGCGGCACTTGAGGCAAGACTTAAGGCATAAAGTAAAAAATAAATTGTTTGCTGCCGCGGAAAATTCCGCGGCAGCCTGTTTATTAGCTTGAGTGAGAGCAAAATAGACAGATTTCCGAAATAAATTTCGCGAATTTTGGACAATAGGTAGACAATTAAATTTTTGAAAAAAATTTCGAAAAAACTATTGACTTTTAATTTGAAAAGTAGTATAATGTCACCGTTGCCTCAAGAGAGACAGCAAAACGCGAGAGTGGCGGAACTGGCAGACGCGCACGTTTGAGGGGCGTGTGGTTACACCGTACGGGTTCAAGTCCCGTTTCTCGCACCAAAAAGCACTGCTTATGCAGTGCTTTTTTTTCAAAAAAATCCGCCTATTGCGGAGCGTTATTATAAAGTTAAGCCCCAACGGATCAAAAATCTGTCGGGGCTTATTTTGTATTATGTTAAATCGTAGGTATGGTGATCATAAACTATCCGTTCCATAATCTTCTGCCTCCGATCTTTACTGGAATAATTTGCGGTATTCTGAGGGAGTCATACCCGTTACCGAGCGAAAAGCGCGTATGAAGGTCGAGAGCGAGCCGAAGCCCACTCGGTAGGCTGTGTCGATAAGTGAGACGCCTTGCGATATAAGCATCTGGCTTTCGGCAACACGCCGCTTCATAATATAATCCGAGATTGTAATGTCAAAATATTTCTTGAAGAGCCTTGAAACGTACTCTCGGCTGTAAAAGAAATGCTTTGCGATGTCACTCACCGAGGTTATCTGCCTGTAGTTTTCATCAATATAGCCTTGAAGCATACGAAGATTTTCGGGAAACGTTTCTGTTTTTTCTTCGGGCTTGAGGCTGTGTTTATTGAATATATAAAAGATCTTTATTATGTATGAAAGTCCGAGAGATCGCTCAAGCGGGGATGGGTCATTTTGCCAAATCAGTTTCAGCGCATCAAGCGCTTCCAAGAGCTCTCTGCGGAGTTCCGCCGTGTCGGGAGTGAAGATCGCCCCATCCCGAAAACACTTTGTAAAGGAGAGTAGCGCTCCTTGACCGATACCGTCAAAGGTTTCGGGATAGAAGTAAAAAACGTGGCGCTTATAGTGAGTTTCTTCGGTCTTTATCATTGAGCAGTGAAATTTCTGCGGAGGAATAAGTATAACGTCACCGCTTTTAGGATGGTAGACCGAGGATTCGCAAAGGTATTTTACATCTCCGCCCTCAAAAACCACAAGCTCGTAATAATCGTGATAATGAAGCTGTGAGGGGTGTGTGCGTCGGTCATAGTGGGTACTTCTATATGAATAGAAAAGCGTATCGTTTATAGCATAGTTTTCCCAATTTACTATTTTTGGATAAAAGCTTTTCTGATTTTCTATATAGTGTGAAAGAAGCTTCATCTTTATCTCCTTATGTCACAAAATGCAAATAAAATATCACATTGTAAAAAGATTTTCAATTCGTGACGTGATATACTTATTGTATCATAATTTTAAAAAATGTCAAGGAGTATTTTGCTATGAATGAAAATTTGAAGGTCAAACACCATAACGTTGACGTTTGCGTGATCGGCGGAGGTATCGGCGGTATGTTTACGGCAATATCGGCTGCAAGACACGGCGCGAAGGTAGCTTTGATGCACGACCGTCCTGTGCTCGGCGGAAATGCCAGCAGTGAGATACGTATGTGGATCTCGGGAGCGGGAACTCGTGTACGTGACCTGCAGGAAACGGGTATTATGGAAGAATTACAGCTCGAAAATATGTATCGCAACCCAAAGAGAAATTATAGCATCTGGGACTCCATTCTGTATGAAATGGTACGCTTTGAGCCCAATATAGACCTTATTCTCAACTGCACCTGTAATGATGCTAAGGTTGAGAACGGAAGCATCAAGAGCGTTAAGGGATTTCAGCTTACCACATATCTCTGGCACGAGGTGAGCGCAAAAATATTCGTGGACAGCTCGGGAGACAGTATCCTTGCTCCTCTTACGGGCGCTGAATACCGTGTGGGAAGGGAAGCAAAGAGCGAATACAATGAGGAATTCGGACTTGAGACTGCAGACAACCACACTATGGGTATGAGTATTCTGCTTCAGTGCCGTGAGACCGATCATCCCGTAAAATTTACTCCCCCCGCTTGGGCATATGATTTTCCCGATGACGACGCAATGAACAACAAGCCTCATAATATCTATGCCATTAATACAAATTTTTATTGGATAGAGCTTGGCGGTATGCAGAACAGCATTGACGACACTGAGGAGATCCGCGACGAGCTTTTGAAGATCGCCTTCGGTGCTTGGGATCATATGAAAAATCACGGAGATCACGGAGCGGAAAATTGGGAGCTTGAATGGGTAGGCTTCTTACCAGGAAAGCGCGAGAGCCGCAGATACGTGGGTGATTACGTATTGACTCAGAGTGACGTTGAGAACTGTCCTCGTTTTGAAGACACCGTTGCCTACGGCGGTTGGCAGATAGATAACCACCTGCCGGGCGGATTCTATATGGACGCAAAGGCAAGCGGTGGAGCACATCTGCAAAAGAGACGACTCAGCGAGCCGTATCCGATACCTCTGCGCGCTCTTTATTCAAAAAACGTGAATAACCTTATGTTTGCGGGACGTAATATAAGCGCCTCACACATAGCCTTCAGCTCTTCGCGAGTTATGGGTACTATCGGTGTTATCGGACAGGCGGTCGGCACAGCAGCCGCAATTGCCGTGAAGAACGGTATGCTTCCGAGAGAGGTAGCTAAGGAAAAGATAGCGGATATTCAGAAGGCACTTATGGATGACGATTGCTTCCTTCCGGGACTTCGCCGTCAGCCGTCAGAGCTTACGCAAAAGGCGGAGCTCAGTGCCGACTACGGAGACCCCTCGGCACTGCTTAACGGAATTGACCGTCGTATCTGGGGCAATGATAACGGATATTACGGAAAGACTAACAAGGCTATTACCTATAGCTTTGATAAAGAGACTCTTGTTAAGGGTGTCAGATTGGTATTTGACAGTGACCTTGACAGAGAATACACCGACGGAAACCCCGACGCTCTCCACACCTCAACGACCTTGTTTTTCCTCAGAAGCTATAATAACACAAGCTTCGGCTTCCCTAAGTGCCTGATAAAGCATTATAAGATAGAGGTTAAGGACGAGGCGGGTGAATGGAAGACCGCTGTTGAGGTCTTCGACAATCATCAGCGCTTTGTTAAGCACGAGCTGAACGTCACAACCAAGGCAGTGCGCCTGATCCCGCTGAGCACATATCATAGCGAAAGAAAGACCGAGGATTACGGTTCTTCAACGGCGCACATCTTTAATTTTGAGCTCTTCTGATAATAAGATTAAAGGAGAACAAGTTTGAAACAGATAACTAACAGTCGTGCTTCGCCTTGCCTAAAAATGAGCGCAGAGAAAAGACTGTCGCAAGGCAGTCAAAAAAAATAGTATTGAAGCGTCAAAT
>SVSX01000006.1 GCA_015064085.1 Oscillospiraceae bacterium
TAGGTACTCCTCAAAGGTTTGTTGCGTCTTCATAATAGACACCTCCTGATATAAAATAGATTCGGTTTCCCGTGCTAATATTATACCAAAGAAGTGTTAAGAACTCTTATTATGAGAAGATTGCCAGTTCTACGGTGCGCATAGATGAAATTCCTTTTGAGATACCAAACAGTTGGACATGGATTCGTTTGGGTGCAATTATACAAGTAGTAAGTGGCGTATCTTATGATAAACAGGACGTAAGAACCCGTGGTATAAGAATAATTAGAGGCGGAAACATCGAAAATCTAAAAATAAAATTATTACACGATGATGTTTATTTGCCCCAGAACTATTTGGATGAAGAAAAGTTGATAAAAAAAGGCGATGTTGTAATTGTCGCTTCGACAGGAAGCAAAATCGCAATAGGTAGAGCTGGTTTTGCGAATGAGAATTATGAAAACACGCAAATTGGTGCATTTTTGCGTATAGTAAGGCCTATAGACTTATGCTTGTCTCACTATATTCAACTATTGTTTTCTTCAGATTATTATCGCGATCATATTCGTAATTTAGTACATGGGAATACCATAAACAATATAAAAAACGAGTACATAACCGACTTATTGGTGCCCATTCCCCCTGTTGAAGAACAAAAGTCTATAGCACAGTGTTGTAAAGAATTGTTTTTATCATTGCAAATGATAGAAAAGAGCCTCAGCTGAGGCTCTTTTCTATTGTAGCTATATAATCTAAGAGTTTTTCGAGTTCGGTACAAATCAGCTTTTGCTCATTGATAGGAGGTATTGGATACAACCAATTCTCGATGTTATCTTTGCTAATTGAGGGAGAATTGTCACCTTTCATAAACTGATTCAAACCTTGTACGACGTACTCAGATATCATTAGAAAGTACATAAAAGGAGGATATAGTATTCCGTTCGAGTTGCACACATAAAAGCCCGTTGAAGCTATGCAATCCTTGTTGTCTGAATTGACGTATGCAATGTTCTCCAAATAAGGTCTAACGAAGGAAAACAAAACACTGCCAGCTTGTACAGCTCGACTCGCACGGCTTGGAGCGTCTTTTGCCGCTATCACTTTGGGTTGCTTGATTTTATGCGCTTTGTTATCTATGGAATCAATATCAATATACCTAAAAGATTCTCCATCGGGACGTTTGGTTTCCATCCCGGAGAAGCATGAATAACCTCTGCACCATACCCATTCAGGAGGCAACTCAAATGGTATTTCAGCATCTATACAAAGAGTCTGATTTCCGATCTTCTCATAATAAGAGTTATCCTCACCTTTGAAGATGACAGATTCCTTCTTGTCACGCTTGATTTTGCCTTGTTTGATGAGTTCTTCTTTTTCTGCGCGGATACGCTCAAGGAGAGCTGAAGCAGGCTCGTCTCCGGGATTCTGCGAAACAAGTTTTCCTCGAATTGCAAGATCGAGAATTTGTTTTTTAACACTCTCTACATCGATAGTAAATTCAGAATTTAATTCATCTAAATTGTCTACCGAATCCAGAATCGAATCCAACTTTTCAACAATAGTAATCTGCTCTTTATGAGGTGGCAAAGGCACAATCAATTTATGAAGCGCTTTGGACGAGAATCCTTGTAGTCCTATTCCTTGACCGCCAATTCGTTCCAGTCGTTTCCACAAAAACAAAACATAATAAAAAAATCTATTGGATAAATCAGTGTATGAACGGAGTCTATGAATATGGTTTTGAATCCTGATTTCCTCATCAAACGACCATATCGCAGATCTTCCTATATCACCGCCCTCACAAACTAAAAGATCACCCTTTTTTACTGTGCATTTTTCAATTTCGCTCTCTGTAAAAGGCATTTCTTTTAAGTTGTCAAGCTCGAATCTATCCCAATACAGATTGGATGTTGTTATGTAGGTAAGCTTCGTTCCTGCTGTATCGGATGAATTTAGAGCTTTGCCAGTGTTGTGAGCGAAAAGAACACCTAACCTGCACCAATTCCAAGATGCCGGCAATTCAAACGGTATCTCATCTTCAACGCATTTCACAGTTCCATCAGCGAACTTCTCATAATGTAAATTATCCTCACCGACGAAGATGATAGAATCATCCTTAATGTCCTTGGCTTTCAGTTTTCCGTCCTTGACCATTTGCTGTTTTTGTGCGCGGATTCGTTCCAAGAGAACCGATGCGGGTTCATCGTTAGGATCCTGCGGAACAAGCTTACCGCGAATAGCAAGGTCGAGAACTTTTTCTCTCAATGCTACGGTATCAATCACAGCTCAATACCTCCAAGGAGATCTTGCAGTTTGGCAACTGCTTCGGTGATTGCAGATGCTTTTGTCTGCATATCGCCGAGAAGCTCACCGATCGTGCGGTCGTCCTTTTCGCCAAGATCCATCCACTTGAAATCGAGTTTGAGGAGATCACGGGAGTATACTTCTTCCTTGGTGAACTTTCTCCATCTTCCGTTAGGCTCATCTGCGGAATATGTAGGAGTTCTATCCTGCATATGACCGGAGCAATAACACGCAACAAAATCATCAAGATTCGCACGTGTCATAGGCTTTGTAGCCATCGTGTGCTTAACACCGGTTCTGTAATCATATACCCAAATGTCCTCGGTAGATTTGCCCTTCTCGAAGAAGAGCACGTTTGTTTTTACACCGTTTGCGTAGAAAATACCCGTGGGAAGTCTGAGGATGGTGTGAAGGTTAAAGTCCTTGAGAAGCTTCTCGCGAACCTTGGCAGTTGCGCCGCCGTCAGTAAGCACGTTGTCGGGCAATACGACTGCAACACGTCCATTGGTTCTGACAATAGACATAATGTGCTGAAGGAAGTTTACCTGATTGTCCGAAGTCTTTACAAACTCGGGACGGTTAGCATAAACCTCGACACTGCCTTGGGGTCTTGTGCCAAAGGGAGGATTTGCGAGGATAACGTCAAACATCTTATCTGACTTGTCAATCAAAGAGTCCTGACATACGATAGGGCTGCTCTCGGTACCGATATCGTGGAGATAAAGGTTCATGGATGCGAGCGTAACAACGAGAGGTGTATTATCTGCACCGAAGAAGGCATGCTCCTTGAGGAACTTCTGCTTTGCGATCTCCTTGCTCTGAGGCTTCATGTGCTCATATGCTGCAAGAAGGAAGCCACCAGTACCGCAAGCGGGATCGGCAACGGTTTCGGTAATCTTGGGATCGGTAACGTCAACCATTGCCTTGATAAGTGCACGGGGAGTAAAGTACTGGCCTGCGCCACTCTTTTTATCCTGACCGTTCTTTTCAAGGATAGACTCATAGATAGCGCCCTTGAGGTCTCCCTCCATCATATACCAGTTCTCGCTTGCCACCATTTCGATAACCTTAGCAAGAAGCACAGGACGGTCTATCTTATTGGATGCCTTGGTGAATATCGTACCAATCAAGCCATCCTTCTTGGCAAGCTCTTCAAGAATCTCCTCGTACTTCTCAACGAGGTCTTCTCCACTGAGGTCAAGAAGGTCCTGCCACTTATATCCTTCGGGGATGGCGCTTTCAAAGCCATAAGCCTCACGCTCATCATCCATTTTCAAGAAAAGAATATAAGTAAGCTGTGTTAAGTAATCGGTGAATCCGACACCTGCAGACGCAAGAACGTTTGCAATGTCGCCAACCTTTTTAATAAGCGTTGATTCGCTTTTAACCTGAATATCTGCCATATTAAGCCACCTTCAAAATAAATCTTGATAGTTGTTGAATTTCGGATGTCAATGCCTTGGGGTTGTTCCCAAATCCGGTGATGCCTCTGCGCCACAAATCCGTATCAAAGGAGTTGAGCTCCGGCAAACTGAATGCTCCCTCGTTTACGACGTATACTGCGATCTGGCGCATAATTTCTTTTTGCTCATCAGTAAGAGTACGCTGTACCTGACCACAATAGAGGTTGAATCTCTGGAGATAACCCGTAAACAAGCTGGAAAGCTCTGCGGTTCTGCCGTAAGCAAAGCGCACAAGCTGAATGAGATTGGTAAGAGCATTCACATTCTGCTTCTTGTCGAAGTCCTCAACCACACCATCTTCGTCGAGTATCTTATAGTTGCTCCACAGATGGAACGGTGTAAAGAGGCTATTTGCAGAAGCGAGCTTATCCTTGAGATCGGACAGCATCGAATATGTGATAAGAGTATTCTCGGAATTATAAACGATGCGGAGTGCCTCAATGGAATCCTTATTATCCTTAATATACTTTTCAAAGGTTTCAATGAGAGATCTTGCGGATTCCTTGGAGAAGCCTTTATAAATAACCTCGTCTTCCTTATCGGGTGTAATAGTATAATATCCACGTTGCATCTCAAGCAATTTTTCTCTTGCCTTGATGTTTCCAACGAGGCACGATACAAGATCCGCACGAGCTGAGTTATCAGACGAAGCATTGATGAACGGAGGTAACGAATGGCTGCTCAGTGCTTTGTTGATATCATTCGCCAATGTTCTCGGTGCATACCCGAAATCAGAAATAAAGATATCAAGATGTCTGCCGTGCAAAACATCATTTTCGTATCGACGGTTAATGGATGCACAGTAATCACGGAGCAGAGCTATGTTTTCATCGCTCAAATCGCCATGAGCCAAGTGTTCGATCAAATGTTCAAGGGTTAACGTTTTCTTTTTGGGCTCGCCGTCTTTTCCGGGCTTGGGCATATGCTTATCGCTTTCGGTGACACCAACCGCATCGACGATATAGAAGCATTCCTTAGTAGTGGCATTGGGAGTGATTTCCTTGAGCTTGTCCTCAGAAATAACACGACATCCGCGTCCTTTCATCTGAGTATAAAGAACTTCGGATTTGACGTCACTCATAAATAGAACTACTTCCAAAGGCTTTACGTCGGTGCCGGTCGCTACAAGCGTTACGGTAACGGCAATGCGGAAATCTCTTTCGTTACGGAGATCTCTAATAAGCGCATTGGAGTCGCCCGCCGAATAGGTGATTTTCTGAATAAAGTTCTCGGGAACTTCTCCACTCGGGAATTTCTCTGCAAACACTTTTTTGGCACACTCGACAATCTGAGTAGCATGGTTATCATCCTTGGCAAAAATCAATGTTTTCGGAATATACTCCCACTTTTCTTCGCGATAGGGATAAAGATCTGTATAAATGGAGTCCCTATATGTAGAAAGAACAGCTTCGATTTGATTTTGATTAATAACGGAACGATCTAATTGCGTGGGAGAATAATCCTCTCGTTCTGTTGCGGTATGTTCATCAAGTTCGCCGGTTCTACGTGTAAGTTCTACAACTCGCTCACCTTCATGGATTGTTCCCCCGTGAACAGTAGCTTCAGTCATAATTCTATAAACACGAGCTGGAACGTTTACACCGTCAACAACGGAATCATCATACGTGTACTGTTCGATGATATTATTATCGAAATATGCGTATGCTTCAGGGGTAGGTGTGGCGGTAAGACCAACAACACTTGCATCCTTGAAATAGTCGAGAACTGCTTTCCATTTGCCATAAATAGATCTATGGCATTCGTCAACGATAATAAGCTGGAAGAAGTCAGGCGGCAATTTCAAATCATCGCCAAGTTTAACGATTTCTTTCATCGCTTTCTCGTTATCACGATTGAAGTTTTCGTCTTCTGCATCTTCATTGTCATCGGAAATTGCTTGTCCGGTAAGAACGGCAAACAATTTTTGTATTGTAGAGATAACAATCTGACCGTTAATATCTTCGGGCTTTCGGAGACGATTGATCTGATATAGCGCACTCAATGCATGACCGTTCTCAGTGCGGTCGAACAAGCTGAATTCACTCTCAGTCTGACGTGCGAGATTGTTTCTGTCAACAAGGAACAGCACGCGCTTTACAGGCGTATAGTTCAACATTCGGTAAGAAGCAAGACAAGCCAAATATGTCTTACCCGAACCCGTCGCAAGGATAGCAAGAGATTTCTTCTTGCCTTCTTTCAAGGATGCTTCGAGAGCAACTTCCGCATTGTACTGACAATCACGCAAGCCTTTCTTTTCAATTCTTGGCAAAGCGCCATACTCAGAAACTTGTCCTATCAGTTGCAACATCTTCTTGGGAGAGTGCATTGCGGACAATTCTTCATACTCACTATCAGGAATAAGCATATTCTTGAAGTAAATCTTATTACCGTTGGCGAGGTATACAAGCGGAATCATCCCCTTGATCCACAGCGCATACCAGTCTTGAGGATTGGCGGAATAGAACTCGGCTTGTGCCGCAACATCCGCACCGAGATTGTTGGCTTCTTTCTTTGCCTCTACAACCGCAATCGCCTTGCCGTCAACGAAAAGAAGGTAGTCACTCTCGGTGTTTCCTTTCATAAGAGCTTCTTTAATTGCTACCGTGCTGTTAGGAAGATATTCATTTCTCGCAATGATATCCCAACCAGCATTATTCAATTGTTTATCTATTTTAACGCGTGCCAATTCTTCGGGCAACATGTGTATCTACCTCCTTGAGGTCAAGATTTGGTTCTGATAATTTTGTATTATCGGAAGTTGAGGGGTGAAATTATTTTCTTATGGTGCTCAGCGTTGGTGTAAAAAGTTTGTCAAATAAAATTTCATTTCTTTTGCGAGCATCTGTGAGTAATTTGCTATAAGAAATAACCTCTGTATACATATGACGATAAGTGTTAAAGCCAGTATAGCCCATATTGTCCGCAGTAGGAAGCATACTGCTATTCAAGCAATGTGTTCTCATTTTTTCGGTTAAATCACATATAACATAGCATCTAAACAATGTACCTTCAGTTATATTAAAGGATTGTCCATTCGCCTTTTTCTTTTTGCCGCTTCTAATAAGGTCTACATATTCTCCAACTTGATTGACAGGATTTTTGCCATCGTTATCGGGTTTTTTAAATTCAACAATTGTGACCGTAGTAAGCGGCTCATCGCTATCCGAATATGCAAAAGCTTGATCAAAAATCGCGATATCAGGCTCTTTTGTGCTATCACTATCGATAACAGGCATAGATTTTAACGTTTTATCGGATGCCAAATATCGATGGTAGGCTAAACGCTCGTCAACAATCCACAGATTCATTTCTTCAAAAGAAACATCATCTGAAGTATGGCGCATCGGGCAAATTAATGAGTGAATCACATCCTCTTTCTTGAAACTACCATTATCCTGTATGGTTAACGCATCATCGAGCATTTTTAAGAGAGTTTTTCGTCTTGTAACATATTCAGCTAAGCATGTTTTGCTGATATCAGTCACTCCTGCCCAATATGTTTCAAACAACTCTTGATATTTTGGATCTTCTGAAATGATATCAGAGGCAATCTTTTCAAGTTCTTTTCCTTGTTTCTTTATTTCTCGCTCCCACAATTGGACATGCTTATGTAATTCCAGATCCAAATCATCAGGCTTTAGACCGGCAGGAATTGACTGATATACTTCGGGGCGATTTTGCAACAAGTAACGATACGTCGGCTTATCTTGTGCTACAAATGCATCTATCTGCTCACGCTTCTTCTTTTCGATATCGGTTAGATAATCAGAAAGATAAGCCGAGACAAGTTCTACCGAAGTGCTAACTATAGAGTCTTTTCCCGTGCCAAACAGAGATATTTCATTTCCAGTTTCATCAAACTCAAAGTTTGTTCTTGTTGTATTGACGATGGAATCCAAATATTTTCCCGTAACATATCCAATGTAATAGAAACCGGTGGGATCGTCTAAAGGAACTATCTTTTTTTGCAAATCGGGGATCTTTTTCTTTAAATCAACAGATAACACCTCTTGCATATTTGCGCACAAGTGGAGTTCATGAGATGTCGCCCCTTCGGGTAATCTAATGTGATATATCACAAACTCGTCATCTTTAATCGTAAAATGATCTTGATGTAGCGAGTCTTTTATATTGGCTTCAAAGTATTGATTTAGGTTTATCGATTCAGATATTCCATCAGAAAGAATTATTTGTGGACATATTCCGGAAACAAAGAATAGAAGACAATGTTCTATTAGTTTCTTTGCAATTACATCAAGTTCAACAGGGCACGCCTGTTTGTATGGTGCTAAGAAATTTTTTAATGTAACCTTTGTTGATATAGTAGTCGCATCAACTATTTGAGTGTTATTTTCCGGACTAATGCCTTCTGGAGTAAATGTGAATTTCCTATTATGATGATCCCCGTTCTCGTAATAAGTACTTTCAATCTCAACTTTTTCAAAAGCTTTCAACCACAAAAAGCGTCCAATACCCTTACAGCCTTTTTTAGCTTTTAATGTAGAGTACGCAGTATTAAAGGATCTATAATTTGAAGAATCCATACCAATACCATTGTCGGTAATAATGAAAGATTCAAATTTTTCCAAAGCTTCGTGACCAGTATCAACCGTGCCTTGGTAAACTGAATCCCTCACCGCAGAAATATAAACTTTTCCTTGGTTGCTGTTTGGAGAATCCTCTATCGCTTGGATAGAGTTTACCACAGCTTCAAAAAGCGGCCAAAGAGCTTTAGATTCAGCTAACCGCATATTATTAAGTTGTCCTCGTATATCTAAAGTGAAAGCACTCATAGTAATTACCTCGTAACAAAAAAGTTGTACACGTTTCTAAAATTGAAAATGTTATTATCATTGAAGATAATGTATTGATAGCGAGATCAAAGACAAACAACGGTTGAAGAAATAATCATAATGCCTTGCATCCGTAATATCAATTTTGTTGGTTTCATGATGTCGAATACGGAAATCATTTCCAATTGATGTAAGCGCCTTAAACTCTGTATCAAATAAGGAAACAAAATGAGATTCTCCATTAGCCATGTTCTCTACGATTTTGGTTACAGAAGCTTTCTTATCCATAGCAGTATAATATGTCTTCAAGCGCTCCAGTGCATCCCAAATTTTTTCTACTGCATCCTTGTGATCAGAAGGATGGGTACTTTTATGAAGTACAATGGCAGTCTCAAGCAATTCCTTTACGCCAGGTTCTGTTATGGTTTCAATCTCTTTTAATGTTTGTTCTGTGATAACAGAGTGTTCTACTACACGCTCAATATAACCATCCTCGTTATAGTAGTACAACAATCCGGTCTTTTCAAAAATTGCATTTATATCATTACGGAATCGTTCTGCAGAGCTATTATTGCCTGAAAACCTAATATCGTGATGGTTGTAATATGAATGCCAGTTCTTTGCCAAAACATCTTTACAGTTAAAACCAATAAATTCTATGTAGTCTAACAAAGCATACTGATCATATGTATCAAATGTTGAGCTGTTTTCAAAGACATTTCTATGCTCTCGAGGGCAGGAAATTTTCCCGTAAGCATCAATAAATAGCGATGGAATTTCGTATTTCATATCCGCAGTCAATAACTCGTGGTCTAATCCGCAACAGCCATTTCCATCTGGACATTCTTCGGGATACTTCCAAGAAATATGGATGTAATATTGTTCACAACAATGCAACAATAAAGCATATTTATCAAGCGAAATTTTTGATGTTTTTTCAATTGGTCTTCTAAGACCATGCCGTTCAGTATAGTATGCCATATTTCCTCCCGATTTTGTTATTTTTCATTCCTCTGCCTATAAATCTCTTTCAGATCCTCGATTGCCACTTCAGGGGCAAAGGTATGGAAGATGAGCCAATTGCGGCTCATGGTTTCAGCAGGAGCTTGGCGGTAAATGTCCTTGCTGTCTTCACCCGTGTTGAAACGCCAGAAGCGGTATAGGTAGCCTGCCCAATAGAGGACCTCTTTATCGTACACGATGCCGCCCTTTGTGAGCTCAGCGGTATCAGCAATTTCCGCGAGGAGATATTCTTCGCCAGCCCATTGCATACGGTTAAACTTGGAATCAAGTCCTTTTGCAACCTCGCCTGTCATAAATGCCTTGATGAAGGTCGCACTATCGTAACCGTTCGCACCTGACAGTTCAAAGAGTCTGCCTTGTATATCACACATTTTCAGTTGGAGTTCGTTCATTCTGTCCTCCTAATTATTTTGCTTCGTCAAGTATCTCGTCGTAGAACTTGCCTTCGCGGCGGTAGTTCTTGCAAATGTCGTTTGCAAGTGTGATTCCTTTCTGTCTGTTAGCTTCGCTCTCGTCCTGAAGAAATCTGCGCTCCATCATCGAGATGGGAAGCTCCTTTTCAATGCGAACGGCTGCACACGCTTTTTCGGTAGTCGCCACGTACTGCTTTCCGAGCTTGAGCGCGGACAGGCTGTTGACGAGTGCCATATCGGTGATACCGCCTGTAAAGAAGTTATCCAGCACGTAGAACATTCTGTCGTTTGCGATGCTTCCGATCACGAGATCCTTGCCGGCATCAAGCTGACTGTATTTCTCGTAAAACGCCGTGCCTTTGACTTGTTCCATTCTGCCACGATGGTAGGCGACAAGCATTGCCCAATCGAGGTCGGCTTTGATCTCAATGTCATTAAGCTCGCGCGTATCAATCGATACGATATAAAACTTGGATTTTTCAAAATCGCAGATCAGAGTCAGAGGCTGTCCAGGCTCAGTTCCCATATAGAAACCCTTGCCAAAGTCACACATCTCGCGGCTCTTGGGTGCGATGTCGCCTACGATACCAGACTTGGAACCATGGTAGAGCAGAACACGACCTTCTTCAAGTGTGATTTCCTCGGTGGCAGTCTTGATCTTATCGAGGATCATTTGATACACTGGAACGCCCTGTGCTTTGCAGTATTCGTAGAGGGTTGCCTGTGCCAGCTTCGTGGGAATAACACGACCATTTTCCCAACGATTTACGGTAGCAAAGGTCACGCCCAGCTTCTCTGCAAAATCGGCTTGACTCAATCCCAAATATTCTCTTATACTTTTAATCAGTTTTTGCATTTTGTGCCTCCAACCAATATAACAAATATCATCACAATTATTATACCAGATGTTATATCGTTTGTCAACGGATATCGTATCCTTTTTGTGTAAACTTTTTTCGGACACCTCATTTTGTTAAAAATACTATATACTTTTTCGACGGGCGGAAGAGGAGAAATAAGAGCATTGCTCTTGAACTTTCGACCGTTTTATGCTATAATACTCTCGGAATAACTTGCGGCGGTTCTTGTCACTTGGTGGCAGGGGCTACACAAACGGGGGTGCATTTCTAAAAGAATTTCTAAAAAATTTTTAGAAATATTTTTAGAAATCGGTATCCCTTATGGCGTAAGGGATTTTTCGAGGTTCGAACAAAAAAGAGCCGAAAACCCTTGTAAACACTGGGGTTTCAGCTTCTTTTATCGTCTGTTATCTTCGCGCAAAATCCGTCAAATTCCGATGGGTGATTGTGCCTTGAAAACCGTTTGAGAGCAATCTCACGTGGGTTCGAATCCCACACCCTCCGCCATATTAGCGGCTAAAAACCGCACAATAGCCGCAAGGAAAGCCCTTGCGACTTTATTCTTAAATTATACTTTTGGGAGGGTTGTTTATGGAAACAAAAATCGAATCCGCTTATGTTCGTGACGAAAAATTTACAAAAGAATATTTTTCTTACCATTCATATAAGCGCCCTGCAGGCATTATCATTACCGTCATCTGTATATTAGCCATTGTAAGTGGACTAATAAATATTTTTGCATATAAAAAATATTTGGCTATTGTCACAATTGTGATCGGCATATACCTTTTGGTTCTACGAGCTATACGTGTAAAAAGGAATATTAAAATATCTCTTGAGAGAGATAAGGAAAGCAACCACGGCAATTTTGTATCGGTGCAAAATCTTGTAACAGAAAATTCGATAATTGTAAAATCATCAGCAAACGAATCGGGTACAGAATTTGAGATATCTTGCATTGAGAAGGCATATCGCTCAAAAAATTATATTTATCTAATAACCAAAGCTAAATTAGCAATTGTCTTCGATATAAACAATTTTTCAAAAGGAACACCCGAAGAGCTTGTTGAGTTCATACGTCAAAAGGGTATCAAAATCAAATAAAACTCAGCCGAAATCATTATGGTTTCGGCTGAATTTCATTTCACGTATAACGAAGTGAGATATTTTACAATTTCCGAAGGATATTATTTCACATTCGGCGTACGTAGAATATTTCACTTGAAAAGTTAAGGAATTTATGATATAATAGCGATAATAACGGTGGAAAGGCGGTGAGCTCCCTATGGAGTTTTCTCATTGTGATCGCGATGAAAAGAATCTGTCATTACACGATTGTATTGCTGAACGGGCATATTTTGAAAATGGGAAGTTAGGCTTTGAATTCAGAAACGGATTCTGGATCTTGGTAAGCTGACTCAGAGAGACTTGTTTGCAAAAACAAGTTGGTGTTTCTGATTATTTTTCTATTTATACTTACATATGGAGGAATTGATTTGTTAGAGGTTAGTAATCTTAACAAAAGGATGGGGGGACAGGTCGTGATCGACGGTCTTTCCTTCGAGATCGCCGAGGGGGGAATACATGTCATTCTCGGACCTGACGGCGCGGGAAAAAGCACACTTCTGGATATTATCTCAGGTTGTCGCGCTGCCGAGAGCGGAAGAGTGACCATCTGCGGGGAAGAGATGACGGTCACCTCACTCGATCAAAAGAGGAGGATCGGCTATATGCCCGAGGATATGCCCCTTTACGAGGATATGACGGTTCAGGAATATCTTGTATTCATCGGCGAGGCGAAGGGGGTATCTCCCGAAAAGCTTTACAAAAACATAAACAGCGCGTTAGAGCTCACCACTCTTGACACCGTTTCGGGAAGGCTTATAAAGAAGCTTTCCGCGGGAGAGAAAAAACTTCTCGGAATAGCTCAGGCAATGCTCGGGAATCCCGACATTATCATACTTGATGAGCCGACCGCCTCGATGACAAGGATTCAGAAGGCTTGCTTTGAGGATCTTATGGGCAAGCTTGGCAGGATCAAGACTGTTATTATCGCAACCCGTTCGCTTTCCGCGCTTGACGGACTTTGCGAGGATCTGATGATGATATCGAGGGGAAAGCTTATTGCTCACGACACGAAAAAGGCGCTTGAGGAAAAGCTCTGCGCTGTCAAGACTCTCACGCTGACCGTGAGGGGAAGTGAGGAGAGCATTGTTTCCGCCCTTGAGTCGGTAGGGTCTGTTACAGACTGCACATTCAGCAAGAGGAGCGGCGGCACTGTTTCGGTGAAGATCGAATACGATACCGACAGAGATATAAGAGATGAGGTGTTCAGGGCTTTCGCGGCAGTGAACTGTCCGATACTCTCTATGGAGACCACTACGCTGACCCTTGACGACGTTTATATGAAGCTGACGGGTGAGAGTGACGGAAAAGGAGGAAAGGAAAAATGACGGCTATTTTTAAAAGAGAATTAAGATCATATTTCGTAAGTCCTCGCGCCTATGCGGTTATCGGAATAGCTGTGCTTTTTTCGGGTGTGCTGCTCACAGCTTTCAATCTCATATCACTTTCTCCCTCACTCAATTATCTCTGCGAGGAGATGAAGCTTATATACGCTATAATCACGCCTGTTCTCGCTTCAGCACTTATTTCAGGAGAAATAAAAAGCGGAAGATACCGTTTGCTTTTTTCGCTTCCTGTCAAGAGTTCACGGATAGTGCTGGGAAAATATCTGGCTATGATGACCGTTCTTTTGATACCTACGGTCATTATTGCGGTATATCCCTTGATACTTTCACTCTTTGGAGAAGTAAACCTTGGTGAGGCGTACCTTTCTGTGCTTGGACTTTTCGTCTTTCAGACTGCTATTGGCGCGATATGTGTGTTTATTTCCTCGGCTCTGAAAAAGACCGTCACCGCAGCGGTTATAAGCTATATTCTGCTTGTCTGTCTTTTCGGTATTGATCTTCTCGGAGCGCTTCTCCCTATGGGAGGCTCTTTGGGATATTTTATCTCTACAGTGTCGCTTTTTGGGGCGGCAGAGTCGATCGGCTATGGACTGTTTGACTATCTCGCTCTTATATATTCCGCGTTAGTTACCGTGGCGTTTTTGGCGCTTTCGGTATCGGGACTTGATAAGAGACGTTATGAGTGAGGAGGCAGGGAATGAAGAATAAAATTTTTATTATAGCTGTCGTTGCCGTGCTTCTTGTCATTGCGCTCTGTCTTTCATTTGTGCCGAGCGCGGCGAGATATATTGACGTCAGCGGCGGAAAGTTTGACGTATCCGACGAGTCGAAGGCGTATCTCGCCACACTTGACGAGAGCGTTACCGTCCACGTTCTTAATGCCGACAAGAAAAACGCCAAGATGGATGCCTATCTTGAAAAATACGCGTCCTTTTCAGATAATATCACTATTGAGTACGTGAAGGAGCGTGATGTTGCGGCGCTTGTTTCCGCGAAGGGCTACGAGGGTTACAGCGAGACGAGCTTTTCGCCGTACAGCCTTCTTGTTACAAGTGATAAGAGATCCGAGGTGCTTGAATTTTACACACTTTTCTGCTATTCAAACGAGAAGCTCGGCTTTGAGGAGATATCCTACAGCGAGTATAGCTATTATATGTCGGCTTTTTCGCAGAATGAGGACTATCTCGAGTATCTGAACAGCCTTATGTTTGAGTCGAAGCTCTATTTTTACGGTGACAGACTTATTACGAGGGCGGTGGAGTACGTGGCGCTCGATATGATCCCCCGTGTGTATCTGGTCAACGGACACGGTGAGGACGACGTCAAGACGGGAAATATCGCTCAGGTGCTTACGACGATCGGTTATGGCTACGGAAGCTTTGATATTACGAGCGGACAGATCCCCGAGGACGCCTCGGTGATAATTATTAATGCTCCCGCGGAGGATTACACCGAGAGTGAGGCGGATGCTGTCATAGAATACCTTAAGGGCGGCGGAAGGCTGATATTTATAGGCGGCAAGGCTAACGCTGATATGCCGAATATCGGAAGAATCGCCGAATATTACGGTATTTCGGTATCGGACAGTTTGATCTCGGTCGAGTCGGGCAGTGATGACGGCGAGGCGAGCGAGGAGGAGCTTCACAAATTTTCTCCCACTCTGAATTTCGATCACGATATTTTCGCTGATTTTTATACCAATACCGCCCCCGTTATCATAAACGCGAATGCAATAGGTGTTCTTGATGGGCTTCGTCCGTCACAGATCGTGACGCCCGTGCTTACAACAAGTTCGGAGGGATATCTCGATGACCCGAGCGCAAAATCCGTGCTGAACGCGGGTGTTTGCGTTGAAGAGGAGACAGAGCGGGGAAACACACGGATCGTGTGGCTTACGGGAGCTGAGTCTTATAACGGTACAAGTGCGGGAACGGGAAATTTCAGAATGATCGCGTCGGCTATCGACTGGACAAATCTTCATTATGAGTCGGCGATGACGGCAGAAGATCCGATACTTTTTGAAGACCCGTATCTTGCAGTCGAATCGGGAAAGCTTTTGAGCATCGCGGCAGTGACTATCGCAATAATTCCCGCGGCATTTGTGCTTTCGGGAGTACTGATCCTCCTCAAGCGTAAAAGAGCCTGAGGAAAAATAAAAACGGCTTGTCGCGCGCGACAAGCCGTTTTTATTTAGTTTAGTCAGCGTATACGCTAACCTGCTTTTTGTCCTTTGTTTTCTGCTCGAACTTAACGCTACCGTCAATAAGTGCGAACAGTGTGTGGTCTTTGCCGATTCCGACGTTGTTGCCGGGATGGATAGCCGTTCCTCTCTGTCTGAGAATGATGTTGCCGGCGAGAACGTGCTGACCGTCTGCCTTCTTAACACCAAGGCGCTTGGACTCACTGTCACGTCCGTTCTTTGTAGAACCAACACCCTTTTTATGAGCAAAGAACTGTAAACTGAGCTTAAACATTATGCGTTCCTCCAATCAATGTAATTTTGTGTACGTCGTTCCGAAAGGGAACGTAGGTCAGATATAATCGATATCCTTAACCTCTACGTCGAGGTAATCGTAATACTCTTCGATCATATCGTTGAGCTGATAGTAGTATGACAAAAATATTCCCGACACGGCGTATCTTTTTTTCTCGTCCTCCTCAAATTCGGGCAGAGCCGCCTTTGAGCGAACAACTATATGCGTCGCGCCTTCATTGACGCTGTAATCAACGTCGGAGGCGTATGCCACCTCAACGGTGTTTATGATGAGCATTGTCATTGCCGAGAGCGCTGCGCAGAGAACGTCGTCTCCTGCCTCGCCGTATCCCGTGTGACCCTGCTCCTCAAAGCCGTAGAATGTTCCGCCACTTCTGAAAAAAACGATTTTTGTCATTTTTTAATTAGCCCTGGATAGAAAGGATCTGTACCTTAGTATAAGGCTGTCTGTGACCGATCTTCTTCTTCTCGTTCTTCTTAGCCTTGTACTTCATGACGTAAATCTTTTTACCCTTGCCGTTTGCCACAACCTTGGCACTGACTGTTGCACCCTCAACGTTGGGTGTTCCGATCTTGAGATCATCTCCGACCGATAATGCCTTAACACAGTCAAAAGTTACTGTGTCGCCCTCGTTAACCTCGAGCTTCTCAATAAAGATGATATCGCCCTCGTTAACCTTGTACTGCTTTCCGCCTGTTTCAATAACTGCGAACACGAAAAGCACCTCTCTTTCATTATAGACTCGCTAAGTCGGGCGGCGTTTTTTTACACACGCACTTATCTGCCCACATTAAGCGGCATTATATTATATCACGCCAAAGACAGCTTGTCAACAGTTTTTTGAAATTTTTTTGAAACTAACGAAAAAAGATGGGTGGAAAGTAATTATTGACAAAAAAACAAGTGTGATATATAATGAAGTTACACAGCAAGATAGCTAACATAAAAATACAAGGAGCTTAATATGCGTAACGTAAATATTAGTATTTGCCAAGACAAAAACATTGTTTTAGATATCCTCGGCGAGCATTCGCTGTATCTTAATGACTGTAATCTGATACAGGGAATGAAAATAAACGTAATATCTCTTGCGGTTACGGAAAATCATATTGTGATCGTTGCCGATGATCCCGATTTGTATGGTAAGGTAGCGGAATCTTATCGAGAAAAAAGAAATAGCAATATATTTGTTTTTGATACAAATCACGGTGTGGCTTGTAACATTGATGATACTCTTATTGACGGTATTCATTTTCCATTTTGTGCAGGACATATTGCTACAGAAGAAGATCGTCTTTTTTTCAATAAGTGGCATGGAGTTGAATTCAAAAAGGATCACGAGTATTATATCGCAATTAATGATGCGGACGGACATTTTATTATCGATCTGACCAAGAAAAAATTCATTGCGGAAAAAACTTTTCGCTCGTGATAAAGCTGTGATCACACCAGCGAAATGCTGACATCGCAAGGACAGAGGACAAGCTCCTCTGTCCTGTTTTTTAGCCGACGCAAATGTTTTCGCAAAATTATATTGCAATTTTTGCGGATATGGTGTATAATATCTCTGTATTTTTTTGTGATGGAGGGAGTAATGACCCCTATTAAGATAAGGATCAATGAGTCTCTTTCGCTTTCCGCTATCGAGACCGACAAATTCAAGACGGGTATGGTGTCCCTGAGCCTCACCGTGCCACTCAAAAAGGATGCGGCAGCCGCTAATATGCTGCTTTCGGGAGTGCTCCGACGGGGATCTGTGAAATATCCCTCAATGGCGCTGTTGAACAGACGGCTTGACGAGCTTTACGCCGCCGATATTGAGATCAAAAACGCAAGGCTTGGAAAAAACAACAGCTTTATTATAATTGCCGAGCTTCTTAACAATACCTTCGTTCCCGACAATACCGACGTGCTCGACGGTGTTCTTGAGGTGATATCGGATATGATCCTTCACCCCCTGACAAGCGGGGACTCGTTTCCCGAGGAGAGTGTGAGAAAGGAAAAGCAGAACGTTTGCGACGCTATCGACGCCGAGGTGAACAATCCGAGAGCCTACGCCTTGAACAGATGTGCTGAGCTTATGCACAGCGAGGATCGGGATTTTTCCACCGTTGCCGAGCTACGCGCGGCGGCGGAGGCGGCTGACCCCAAAGAGCTTTACGCTCATTATAAGCGGCTTCTTGACTCATCCGAGCTCAGCTTTTTCTACGTGGGCTGTGAGACTCCCGAGAGGGTGGCGGAGCTTATAGAGAAGCATTTTGGCGGCTTTGAGGGCAGAAGGAGCGAGGTGATACCTTACCGCGCCGAGAAATTTATCGGGCTTCGCCGACGCACCGAGCCCTTTGAGGCGAGTCAGGGAAAGCTCTGTCTTGGCTTCAGAGTCGGAGTGTGCTCGGGTGAGGAACGCTATTTTGCCGCTGTACTTTTCAACGAGATATTCGGTGGTTCTCCCGCGTCAAAGCTATTTATGAACGTCCGCGAGAAAATGTCTCTCTGTTATTACTGCTCCTCTTCATACGACAGTCATTTCGGCAACATCACCGTTTCAAGCGGTATCGAGGTGTCAAATTACGAGGTGGCGTACAGGGCGATCCTCAGCCAGCTTGAGGATATCAAGAACGGAAGGATAAGTGAATTTGAATTTTCGGCGGCGAAAAAGTCGGTCATCAACATTTTCAGGCAGATGAATGACTTCCCATACGAGCTTTTCGCCTTTTACAGCACAAGAGAGCTCTTTGGAATATCCGCCTCTCCCGAGGAATATATGCGCCGTTTTGAGGAGGTCACGCTCGACGAGGTGATCGAGGTGGCGCGCGGAGCTGTGCTTGACACCGTCTATTTCCTTGAAGGGATACTTGGCGGCGAGGAAGAGGAGGACGAGGAGGAATGAGTTTGAATTTTGAAATATCGGAAAGCTCGCTTCTCCGCGAGAAATACTATAAATACACACATCCGTCGGGGCTCAGTATATACGTTTTCCCGAAAAAGCTGTCTACATTTTATGCAATTCTCGGAACGCGCTACGGCTCGATAAATTCCGCATTTGGTGTCGGAGGAGAGTATGAAATGCGCGAAGTGCCCGACGGAATAGCTCATTTTCTTGAGCACAAGCTTTTTGCCAATGAGGACGGAAGCGACGCTTTTGAGCATTTTTCCGAGCTTGGCGCTGACGCGAATGCTTACACCACTGTGAACAGCACAGCTTATCTTTTCAGCTGTACCGAAAGATTTGACGAGGCGCTCGGTGAGCTTATCGATTTTGTTACCCACCCCTATTTTACCCGTGAGTCGGTGGAAAAGGAGCAGGGGATAATCGCCGAGGAGATCAGAATGTACGACGATGCCCCCGGGGAGGCGTGTTATTACGGAGTCCTTGAGGGACTTTACGAGCATCTCAGCATAAGACGGAATATCTGCGGAAGCGTGAGCTCGATCAAAAAAATAACCCCCGAGCTTCTTTACGAATGCTACAGAGTCTTTTATAACCTCTCAAATATGGCGCTTGTGGTGTCGGGTGATATCGATCCCGAGCGTGTCGTCGAGATAGCCGACGCGCATCTGCCAAGGAGCTGCCGATCCATTGAGATCATAAGAAAGGACGAGGGCGCACTTGAGCGAAAAGGGGTATATCGCCGAAGAGTAGAGAAGCGAATGAAGGTTGCGAAGCCTATTTTCAGAATAGGAATAAAGGACGCCTACGTTCCGAAGGAAGCGTATCCGCGCCAGCGGAGAGAGGCGGCTATGCATATTCTCAACGAGCTGCTTTTTGCCCGTTCGGGAGAGCTTTATTCAGAGCTTTTCGAGAGCGGAGCAATATCTCCCGATATGGATTATTGCTATACCTGCTCGAGGGATTTCGGATATAACCTTATCGCGGGAGAGGCAGACGATCCCGAAGCGGTCTACTCAAGGATAGTTGAGTATATTGAAAATGCCAAGAAGAGCGGCTTTTCACGGGAGGATTTCGAACGTGCGAAGCGGGTAATGTACGCCGAGTTTGTAAGGTGGTTCGACTCCGCGGACAGTATTGCTAATAATCTGCTGTCCTTTACCCTTGACGGCACGGATATGCTCGGTTATGCCGAGATAATATCCGAGCTTACTCTCGACGAGGTCGAGGCGCTGCTTCACAGCGCTCTCTGTGAAGAGTATTTTGCGATGTCTGTAGTTTATCCTATATAGATTAAGGAGGAATTTATGGTTACTATTTCTTTTCCCGGTCTCGGGATAGATAATTTCAAAGTTAACCCTGTGGCGATAGATCTCGGAAAGATCGAAATTCGCTGGTACGCGCTGATAATCACCCTCGGTATGATCCTTGCGGCGGTCTACTGTATTTTCAGGGCGAAGCAAGAGGGGATCTCGATGGACAACCTTTTTGATATGGTGCTGTTCGGCATCCTCTTTGGTATTGTCGGCGCGAGAACTTATTACGTGCTGATGAAGCTTGACACTTACGACAGCTTCCTTGAAATGATAGCCATCTGGAAAGGCGGACTTGCCATATACGGCGGTATTATCGGCGGCGCTCTAACGATACTTGTGATATGCAAGATAAGAAAGATCAATCCATTTAAGGCGCTCGATATGGCAGCTCCCGCGGTGATGATAGGACAGATACTCGGCAGATGGGGCAATTTCTTCAACGGCGAGGCGTATGGAACGAAGGTCGCCGCGGACAGTATTCTTTATCCCTTAAGAATGGGGCTTCTGCCCAATATCGACAGCTATTCGGTAATGTACTACTATCACCCTACCTTCTTTTACGAGTCGCTGTGGAATCTTGTGGGATTTATTTTGATAAATCTCGTTTACAAAAAGAAAAAATTTGACGGACAGATATTCTATATGTATATCTCCTGGTACGGCTTCGGAAGAATGTTTATTGAGGGGCTGAGAACAGACAGCCTTTATATTGGCGAGTTCAGAGTTTCGCAGGTGGTTGCCTTTATATGCGTGATAGTCGGTGTGATAATGTTGATATACAATCTCTTACGTGAGCGCAGACGCAGAATGACGGCGGAAAGCTACGAGCCCGTATATCCGAAATTTTCACATTTTTCGTCTGCAAGCACAAGCGAGGACGCTGTGTCAGAGTCCGAGACTGTGAATGAGACGGAGGAGCTTCCCGAAGAGGATGTTGCCGAGGAGGAGCAGGAGGAGAAGCGCTACACCATAAGACGTTCGCCCTACAGTGTCGACGAGGACAAGGTGAAGGAGCTTTTTGACGACAAAAAAGAAGACGAGGAGGAAAAATAAAATGGCAAAGATAATAGACGGAAAGGCTATTTCGGCGCAGATACGCGCTGAGATAAAGGAAGAGACGGCTGCCTTCGCTAAGGAGACGGGAATTACCCCCGGACTTGCGGTTATTATTGTGGGAACAGACCCCGCATCGCAGGTCTACGTGAGAAATAAGCGCAGAGCCTGTGACGAGGTGGGATTCTATTCCGAGTCCTATGAGCTTCCCGAGGAGACGACAATGGAGGAGCTTATCGCCCTTGTTGACAAGCTAAACGGGGACGAAAAAATACACGGCATCCTTTGTCAGCTGCCCCTGCCGAAGCATCTCGACGAAAAGGAGATAATCAACAGGATCTCTCCCGAAAAGGACGTTGATGCCTTCCACCCCGTAAACGTTGGAAAGATAATGATAGGTGATTATGATTTTCTGCCCTGTACACCCGCGGGAGTTATGCAGCTCATAAAGCGCAGCGGCATTGAGGTAGCGGGTAAGGAATGTGTTGTTGTCGGACGATCGAATATTGTCGGAAAGCCTCAGGCAATGCTTCTGCTTCACGCAAACGGAACTGTCACCGTTTGTCACAGCCGGACAAAGGATCTGGCGGAGGTCTGCCGCAGAGCCGATATTCTTGTGGCGGCTATAGGAAAGGCTGACTTTTTCACGGGAGATATGGTGAAGGAGGGTGCTGTGGTCATCGACGTCGGAATGAACAGACGCGCTGACGGAAAGCTGACGGGAGACGTCGATTTCGCCTCGGTAGAGCCCAAGGCATCATATATCACCCCTGTTCCCGGCGGTGTCGGTCCTATGACGATAACGATGCTTATGCAGAATACTCTCACGGCGGCAAAGAGAAGAGTTCGCTGATATAAGAGCAATGGCTGTCTCAAATGTGATTTGAGACAGCCATTTTTTTGCTTTTTATTTTTTTACCATATCATCAAATACCGTAATAAGATCTCCGTTATAGAGTCGGCAGCTTATCTGCAGACGGCAGGAGGGCTTCGCGTAATATGCGAGCATATTTCTCACCGTCGTGTCATTCAGCGAGACGCTGTAGGAGGTATGCGTTAGACTTCTTATTGCGTGGGTGCGAAGTGTCGCTCCGCTTTCGTCAAGAAGTGAGACGAAAACGTCCGAGACGGTATAGTTAGCTATTACCTTTGAGGATAGTACCTCATTTACGGTTGCCGTTCCCGAGGTGAGAGTAGACGCGGCATAGGATGGGGCGACCGCCGATGGGTCGTGAAATTCCTTGAAGGTGAAGGGAATATATCCGCCCTTGTAAAGCTCGGCAAAGGAAGCCTTTATGTCGATGCCGCCCTCGGTATAGTAGACAGTTCCGTCGGACTGTGTGCGCATATACTTTTCGTTCTCCTTGTGCAAAAGCTGATCGCAATAAAGAACGTAGCTTTGTTCGCCGTCTATCGATCCGTCAGATCTTCTTACGACCACGGGAGCGGCCGATATCATTCTCACGTGACCGTCATTTACGCAACCGTCGGCAATTCCCATAAGAGCGTAAGACTCGTACATTACCTGCTCACCGTTTGCTTTAGCCACGTGTGAGCAATCATAATCACCCTCAAATGCGTCCACATCCTTGGTGTGACGGTACGGACCTACGGGGATGTAGCCGTTTTTCGGTGTCAGATCTCTGGTGTATCCGGGGGTAGCAGAGCTTACCACTCTTGACCAGGCGGCGCAGACACTGCTCGAGCAGACGTTTCCGAGGAGCTTGGGATCTTTTTTTAATTCGGATATATCAAATACCCCTGTTTCGGGATCGTAAAATTCCGCCACTCTGTAAATATTCCCCGAGCCCGTGGTTATATAGGGTATTCCCGCGTAGACCTTTCCTGCCTTTCTCGGAACCCAAACCTTCTGGCTTGTGACCTCGTATATGAAATTCTCATTTACCGTGTAGGCAAATGAACATTGAAGCTTCATAACGTCGAGACATATCTGACGAAGCTCGTCGGTGGTCATAGAGCGATCCGCCTTTGGAATGGCGTTGAGCTTTTCTATGAGCGATCTGTCCTCTACCACGGGTGTGGGCTTTGGATCTTCCTCCTTTTGCGGAGGGGGGCTTGGGAGAGTTGTTTGCTTGGTGGTCTCAGCCGATATTGACGATGATATAGTCGTGGTGGAGGCTGAGGGATCTTCCTTTTGACTGTGCGAAGCTTCGCAGGAGGGAAGTATAGCTATTGCCAGAAGGCAGATAAGGCACAATATTTTTTTCATTTTAACCACCGTGTATTATTTTAGCTTTTTCGGTGAAGATCAATTATCAAGCTTAAGGATCTTTTTATATTCAAGAACCTTCATAAAGAGACCGCCCTGAACAGTTCTGTTTCTGAAGCTTTTGATAATTCCGTCGCGGCTTCCGTGGTAGCTCTTGTGCTCACTTGTTATCGTGTAATACCAGTCGGTCATAGGAACACGTGAGGGGGTCACGTTGAAGGCGTTCCACATTGGAGCGACAAGCGCCTCAAAGTCCTCGCGCCTTTCGGCGAGGGTAGCCGTCCAAACGAGCCAGTCGCTCTTTGTGTAGGGCATTCTGTTGTCAAGGGGCAGACCGTAGGCATGCGCTCTCTTGCGGTAGCTTGCCACCTCGTTCTCGAGAACGTATTTCGGCATTATTTCTGTTCCGAAAAGCTTATCCCAGACGATATTGTACTTCATACTGAATGTATCGGGAGCATCAAAGGCGAGACGGTAGCTTCCGTCATCGTTCCTTGCGCGCTTTTCCCAATCGAGAGCCATATCCTTTGCAAGATCGATATATTTTTTCTTGCTGTCCTCGTCGCCGTTCATACCGAGAATGATTCCGTAGCAGGCAATACCCATTATTGCCTTGAGGGAAAGGTTACAGTTGTGCGCGAGGTGACCCGCGAAGTCGTCGGTACAGAGCTGATTTGCGGGGTCGCGTCCGTTGTCTATAAGATATTTTACCCAGCCCGAGAGAAGGTCTATATTTGAGATAGCAAAGCTTACGTCTCCCGTTGCTATGGCTGTTGTCGCCTCCATAACCAGCATATTTCCGCACTCTTCAACGGGCATCTGCTTCTCGTATTTGTCGGCGTGGTACATCTGACCGTTAATGAGGGGATATCTTCCCGCATCGTGGGGAGCAAAATCGTATTTCCAAGCCTCGGAGCGGGCGTATTTATATACGGGGCGCATCATAGCCTTGATAAGCTCGGGGTTATAAATAAGGAAGAGGGGAATAGAGGGGTAGCTTACGTCAACTGTTGCGGCGCAGCCGTTGGAGAAGCATTCCTTTGACACATAGATCAGCTCGCCCTCGTCATCAAGACAGAGCTTGTGAGCGGCGATCGTCTGTCTCATAGCGAGCTCGAGAAGCTCCGCGTATTTTTCGCCTCCCGCTCTTACAGCGTCAACAAAGAGCTTGTCGGCAAGGATCTCACAAAGGGCTACTACGTCGTCGTAGTCAGCAAGCGCAAGCTTTATCTCCTCCTCGATGCTTCTGCCAAAGCTCTTCCAATAAGCCTTTATCGGAGTGTGGAAATATTCAAGGGAATAAATATCGTCATATGAGAACGTGATGAGAGCATCGGGGGAGAGGACTGTGGAAAGAGACACGTAGGTCATCTCTCCGAGCTTTTCGGAGCATACCTCTGTTCCCGCTTCCTTTGCCGAAAGGTAGAAATAACCCCATTCGGCTCTGAGATCGTCGCCGTCGCGCTTTAACATCTGCTGATTTTTTCTGCTCATGCGGATATTAATGACACCGTCCGCGGGTATTTTTTCGCATACCACCTCGTCGTCGCCTGCCTTGTCCATACAGATCTGCTCGGAGACCGATATCTTGATCGATACTTTATGATCTTTGCCGTCGAGTGCTTTATAAGCTGCCTTGAGGTAGCTTACGGGACGTGAGACGAGGTAAAGGTCCTCGGGATCAATGGGAGAGGTGAACTTAAGAGTAAGCTCAACTGTCTCATTTCTGAACTTATATTCGGTTGAGAAGGCGGAGCAGTTTACTGAGGTCTGCTTCATAGGTGGGATATCCTCGGCGGGAGCTTTTCCTATGACGCGGAAAGGCGCTCCGTCGATAGTTACGACACCTGAAATTATCATCGGACTTGCCGTCCAGTGTACTGTATCACCGTCGGTGAGTATATCCTTGTCGGACCAAACACTGAAATTGGGGTCGACTGTTATAAGCGGATATGCGGGAGCTCTTAATTTCATAATAGACACCTCGTTATTTATAATTTCTTTACGAAAATTATAACAGTATTTGTGTTTCTTGTCAAATGCTTTTATAAAAATAGCCTATTTTTTACCCGAAAAATGCTCCTTACGGGCAGTTTTTCTTGACAAGAAAGTAAATATAAAGTATAATATCTATGGATGATACAAATTCAGAGATAAGTCTGATAAAAATATTTATCTAAAGGAAACGGTGAAATGACGTACGGAAAGTCTATCGGTAAGAAATTTTATGAGGACGGTTCGGTGAGAAGGTATCCCGGCAATACTATCATAGCCAACATCCCGAGAGACAGCGAGGCTCAGCGTATTATGGTAGAGCTCAAGCGGATGGTGATAGATTCGGGGCTCGGTGATAATTATATATTTCTTCCCGAGGACAGCTACCATATGACGGTCATTCGCGGAGTGAACGATCAGGTGAGACGGGAGGGCTTTTGGCCCGACACATTGGCAAAAGACTCGTCTATGAGCGAGGTGGACGATCATATTGTTTCGGCGGTCGAGTCGGTGGGAATGCTCGGACGGGTGAGGATGAGATTTTCCGAGATGTATCACGGAGGCTCTGCGTTGGTGGCTCTTCTTGAACCCTACGACAGTGACGAGGAAAGAAAGCTTCGTGGCTTCAGGAATGCTGTGGCGGAGGCAATAGGTCTGTTTCTCCCAAAGCACGATGAATATAAGTATCACGTCTCACTGGCGTACATTCGTATAGTGCCAGAGGGGGACGATCGTGTGAGGCTTGATGATCTTATGGGAAGAATGAATGAGCTTTTGAGAACACAGTCAGCCTTTGAAACAGAAGAGCCATTTGTGGCATTTTATGACGATATGCTGAGGTTTTCCCCTCAGCGTATTCCAAGAAATTGAACGGAGAATTTATGGATATAAGTGAAAAAATTCCCGACAGAGCGGTGCTTGTCGGTATTGTCGGACGAGGAGAGAGTGAAGAGGAGCTTATGCTCAGCCTTGATGAGCTTGAACGACTCCTTGACACGGCGGGGGGAGAGGCTATAGCAAGGCTGACTCAGAACAAGGATACTCCCGACCCGAGAACACTGATAGGAAGCGGAAAGGCTTCCGAGCTTGCGTATATCTGCGCTTGTAATAACGCGAATCTTGTGGTCTTTGACTGCGATCTCTCTCCATCGCAGATAAGAAATATCGAGGAAATTGTCGGTGACGAGGTGAGAGTTATAGACCGCTCTATGCTTATTCTCGATATTTTCGCTCTTCACGCGGTAAGCGGAGAGGGAAAGATACAGGTCGAGCTGGCTCAGCTCAAATATACCGCGCCGAGACTTGTGGGACACGGAAACGATATGTCGAGGCTCGGCGGCGGAATAGGTACGCGCGGACCCGGAGAATCCAAGCTTGAGTCGGACAGAAGGCATATGCACAGAAGGATACATGCTCTTGAGGAGCAGATAGCCGAAATGGAGAAGAATCGCTCGACTATGAGAGCTTCACGTGACAGAAGCGGTATTACAAAGGTGGCTATAGTCGGTTATACCAACGCGGGAAAATCTACCCTTCTTAACCGACTTACCGATGCGGGGATCCTTGCTGAGGATAAGCTTTTCGCGACACTTGACCCCACCACAAGAAAATACGAGCTGCCCTCCGGTGAAAAAATACTTCTCACCGATACGGTAGGCTTTATAAATAAGCTCCCGCACCATTTGGTGAGCGCCTTTCGCTCGACCCTTGAGGAGGCTTGCTATGCCGATGCGCTGATGATAATAATCGACGCATCCGACCCCGAGTTCAGAACCAGACTCAAGGTCACGGAGGATCTGCTCTGCGAGCTGGGAGCTGGAGGTAAGCCCACACTATACGTCTTTAATAAGTGTGATCTCGGTGTGGCTGAGCTCGGAGGAGTGGGAAGAGAAGCGGGAGCTGATAATATCGTATATATTTCGGCTAAGACAGGTCAGGGTATAGATCTTCTGGCGTCAAAGCTTGACGGGATAGTGTCGGACGGCAAAAGACGTATTACCTATCACGTGCCGAACAGCGACACGGGGGCACTGAATACCCTTTATAAATACGCTACCGTTGAGGATGTGGAATACGGAGCGGAATATATCACCGCGGTAGCTCTTGCCGATGCCAGGGCAAGGGGAATGATGAGGAAATACGCGGTGGACGATGAAATTGTGAATGACGAGGAAGATTTTGATTGAGTGACAAGAATTATTTTGTGACGGTGAGCCGAGAGGCGTCTGCTGACTTTGAGGAAAAAAGATCGGTATTCATCGGTCACGCGAAGCCTGTTTCCTCGGCGGAGGAGGCAATGGAGTTTGTTAAAGAGAAAAAGAAGGAATATTCGGATGCGACTCACAACGTGTTCGCTTATCTGCTTGAGGGCGGACGGGTCGCCAAGTATTCCGATGACGGCGAGCCTCAGGGAACAGCGGGCGTGCCTGTTCTCGACACCCTAAGAAAGAGCGAGGTCGACGGAGTCTGCGTTGTGGTGACAAGATATTTCGGAGGCACACTTCTTGGGGCGGGAGGACTTGTCCGTGCCTATTCCCACGCCGCAAAGATCGCGCTCGACGCGGCGGTGATAGTTAAATACGAAAAATATGAGGTGTTTTCGCTCACCTGCGGTTATTCGGAGTATCAAAAAATACTTCCCGTTCTCAGCGCGAACTCTGCCGTTGTGGACGAGACCCTGTTTGAGGCTGACGTGAAGGTGATCTTTGCTCTAAAGCTTGGGGTTATCGATAAGCTTGCTCCAAAGATATCCGAGATAACCTTTGGAAAATATTTGCCTCTTAAGGAGGGAGAAAGATTTGATTACAGATAAGATGAGAAAAGTAACGATATTTGCAATTTTTATTTTAATTATTGCGCTAACAATCTGTTCTTGCTCTAAAAAGAATGATGATTTATACAATAATGTGTTCACTGACAACGGTGAACATCACCACGAGCATACCGTTAAACACTATAGGATCATAATCCCGAATGATTGCGATGCCGCCCTTTATGAAAAGGCGATGGAGCTGAGAAAGTTGATTGCCGATAAGACCGAAACATCAACACTTCTGCTGAGAGAACACGATGCAGAAAATACGTCAAAAGCAGAAGGAACACGTGACGTCTTGGTGGGATTTCTCGAAAGACAGGAGAGCAAATCTGTGATGAAAAATTATAAATATAATGATTACGGATATTGCTATAAAGACGGAGCTGCTATAATTGCAGGTGTTTCGAATTCGGCGTCAATAAAGGCGATTGAAAAATTCTGCGAGGATGTACTCCCTTATTCGAGCTGTGATATGCTTATGGATCAAAGTGCGGAATTTTATCATAAAGATTCCTATCCCATAAATCAGATAAAGCTTTGCGGATTTGAGCTTTCCGAATATTCTGTGGTCTATCCGCTCGGAGACGACAGCGCCCATTCCGAGGCGATAAAGCTCAGAGATACGATAGCTGCCCGATCGGGATACTATATGAGGGTCTATTCCGACTCGGATGTCCGTGAGGGCACTCGTGCTATAAATATTGGAAGAACGAAGCTGAACCGAGGTTACACTGTGAATTGCCCGTCGAACGAATTTTGTATTTCGTCGTATTCGGGCGGGGTCGGAATATACTATAACGGTGAATATTCTCTTGAGGCGGCTTGCGAGAATATGCTTTCGCTTTTATCATCTCCGAGCACAGATGGAAACGTCGACCTTGCTCTTAGCACCGAGATCCACGGCGGTATAATCAACAAGGAAATGAAGTTTCTGAACGTTGAAGCCAAGAAGGATGAGCTTCTTGTGAATGAGATCATCGAGATTACTTCACAAATAAAGAGTCTCTCTCCCAATCTGATCAGACTTTACGGATATGACAGCAAGACGGCGGGGCTTATATGTGATAATATCGGTGCGGATTATCTGAAATTTTACAACGCCGAGAGCAAGGTGTGTTACGTTTACAGAAGAAACTTTTTCGGGAGAGTGAGCGTAAAGACGGAAAATATAGATGGCGCGACCATTGTTTCGGCGGACTTTAACTATTCCGATAATTCGGCAACTGTCAATCTTTTTGAGATCGTCGCCGAGAACGGCACGAATAAGAGGATCGCGGAGCTTGCTGCGGAACATTTGAACGGTATTTCTCCCAAGTCGGCTATTATCTTTGAAAATTTTGAGGGAGATGCCGACACGGTGTTTGACGATAAGCTTGTCTCTGAGGAGCGAATTTTTAACATCAACGATCTCGCGTTTTATGCTACGGACGGTGTATTTACAGCGGAAGATTACAAGATCTCACAAAATCATTTGGTGGTTTTAGAAAGCTTTTTTGTGCGATTGTATAAAATCAAGTAATAATTATTGAGTGGATTTTGAACAAAATGAAGAGAATTTTGTACACATTTTTCTGAAAAATAGTGTATAATATACTAAATATTTTCTGATGTAGCGTGTCTTGATAAACAAAAATTCAGTAAGGAGAAAAAATATGAAAAAGTTTTGGTCACTTTTGCTGTGCGTAGCGATGCTTTCGGCGATCTTTGTAATACCCGCAAACGCAGTTACGCCCGCAAATATGTTTGAGGTCAGTGGCAGCAATATTCATCATTATTATATGGGTGAAGAGGCTGCTGTTGCTCCTGTGCAGAACGGTGTTATAGGAGCGAACGAATATTCGACGTCCAGAGCGATCGATATCTCTCTTGCGGGAGTATCTAACGTCATTCAGTACTTTTCCTACGATGAGAATTATTGGTATATTGCGATCTCTATGAATGATACCAACGATACCTCAGCGGGTAAGGAAGTTAATTTTATGTTTAATTTTAACTCTATGGGTGGCTTCTCCGACATTTGTTCGCGAGTTTATGCTAATCTCAAGCTGACGAGCAGTACCACGGTGACATTTGATACGAACTATATGGATCAGCATTCCGCTATCGGTCAGCCCCAGATCCTTAGTTATCACCCTGAATACCATAGGATATCTACCTCTTATGCCGCAAAGCATGATACCTCTGCTAATACGGTTGTTTATGAAATTGCAATAAGTCTCGAGGGCCTTCGCGAGGAATACGGATTTACAATAGGCGAGGCTGCAATGTATTACTTTAATGTGAACAACGGCACAAGCAGTGCTTGGTATCGTTCAACGCTTACCACGGAACAGCAGGCTGCTATCAAAGCTTCGTCTCCCGCACACAGCACTCCTGCGATTGGTTGGGGCGCTCACATAGTTCATTTTGGTTCTGAAACACCTGCCGCAGTTAAAAACGCCGATTTCAAGACCATCGACGGAGCATCTGTTAGAATCAAGTCGGCAGAGGACGCGGGAATAAGATTCGCTACCGAATTTGACAAGGATTATATAGAGGATCTCAGGGATTCGGGAAAGAAGGTTGAGATAGGCACACTTATTGCGCCTCTCGCAAACGTTAAGGCGGCAAACGGTGTATTCACAAAGGAAGCGCTTGACGCCGCTCCCATTGCGGGGGATGTCAAGTACGCAAACGTAAAGGGAGATATCTACTCTCCTTACAATGTGGGCACAGATACATATACTTATGCGGGCTCACTTATTCAGATAAAGGATAAATCGATCCTCTTTGCGGGAATCGGTTACATAACTGTTGACGGAGTAACGACCTACAGTGATACCTATGCTGTCAGATCGGTATCGGGAATCGCCTTCTCGGCTCTTCGCGATATGTCCGCAACGAGTATGACAGGATATACCAACGCGACGCAGCTTGCATCTGTGGATGGATCGGTTGCCGAAAGCCTCAGTTCCGCAAATGCGAAGGTTACTGCATATAGCCCTTATACAAGAACAGAAAGAAATATTCTCTTTGAGCTTGCTTCGGGATATAATACCTCATGCCTGATCGATTTCTTCCCCCTTGAGGCTAAGGCGGCAGGAAACATCAGAGTGGTTACCTCCAATATGTATTTCCATGAAATGTACAAGGTGTATGGATCGACTGCGTATAACCCCGAAAATGCCACTATAAAGGCAGCCTTTGACAGAAGGGCTAACGCACTTGCTATGACGGGCGCAGACGTTATCCTTCTCCAGGAAATGAGCGAGGGTGGAAATAATGTTAATAAAGACTATTATATGCATTCCTATCTCGACCCGAGGCTTGAAGCTAAGGGATATACTCAGGTAAACGCAACGGTAGGAAGCTTCCCGACGGGAACTTCATCCTCTAACTTCGCGGGAGTAAACTACACACCTATCTGGTATAACGCGAACACTGTTACCCTTGTAAATTCCGGACATCAGTTTTATACCTCTGTCGGAACAAACCCCGACGGAATGCTCTCCTCCTCTAAGAGCTTCACTTGGGCGCTCTTTAGGGAAATCGCAACAGGAAAGCAGTTTATTGCCGTAAGCACACACTTTACCTGGCACGGTACAGCTTCAACCGCTAATACTCTCAAGATCCAGGATGCGGGCGAGCTTGTGAAAAGGCTCGGTGAGCTTTACGCTCAGTATAACGCGCCTATAGTTCTTGGCGGTGACTTTAACTGTTCTAAAAACTCAGACCCGTATAACGTGATCGTAAATGACGCCGGCGCAAAACTTGAAAACGCAAGAAATAACAATGCTGTTACAAAGAACGGCACTTATGCTACGGGTCATACTTATGTTCCCGGCACATCGGTAGCGCTTCCGTCCGGTGAAGGAGCTCCTATTGACCATATGTTCGTTTCCGAAACAGGTCTTGACGTTAAACAGTATATGACTATCATTACCGACGAATTTACCCAGGCTACCGACCATGTTCCGTTGCTTATCGACTTTACGATAAACTGACTTAAATAAATTAAGGAGAAAAAATATGAAGAAGTTTTGGTCACTTTTGCTGTGCGTAGCGATGCTTTCGGCGATCTTTGTAATACCCGCAAACGCAGTTACGCCCGCAAATATATTTGAAGTCAGTGGCAGCAATATTCATCATTATTATATGGGTGAAGAGGCTGCTGTTGCTCCTGTGCAGAACGGTGTTATAGGAGCGAACGAATATTCGACGTCCAGTGCTCTTGAGGGATTTGATGTTAAGATAACAGATAACTATACAGGTGCTGATATAGGTACGGGTTACGGAATTTCGAATATTGTTCAGTATTTTTCCTATGATGAAGATTATTGGTATATGGCGCTTGCTATGAAGGATACCGATACAACGACGACTAAAAAAAGTGTTACGTTCAGCTTTAATTTTAACTCAATGGGCGGATTTTCCGATATCTGCTCAAGAGCTTCGATAACTTTGACTATGAAGTCCGCTACGACGGCTACACTCTCTACTTCTTACTTAGATCAGCATTCTGCTATCGGCGGAGATCATGCTGTTAACTACGAGCCTCAGTATGAAAATATCTGCGACTCCTACGCCGCAAAGCATGACACAGCGACAAATACTGTGGTTTACGAGATCGCTATAAAGCTTGACGGTATCCGTGAGGAATACGGATTTACCGTTGGCGAAGCAGGAATGTACTACGCGCATGTGACAAACGCACAAGGTAACGGTATGTATTGCCCGACTCTTACATCAGATCAGAGGGCGGCTATTGCGGCTTCATCCGCGGCACACAGCACTCCCGCAATTTTATGGGGCGCACACATAGTTCATTTCGGTCCTGAGACACCTGCGGCTGTTAAAAACGCCGATTTCAAGACCATCGACGGAGCATCTGTAAGACTTAAGTCGGCAGAGGACGCGGGAATAAGATTCGCTACCGAATTTGACAAGGATTATATAGAGGATCTCAGGGATTCGGGAAAGAAGGTTGAGATAGGCACACTTATTGCGCCTCTCGCAAACGTTAAGGCGGCAAACGGTGTATTCACAAAGGAAGCGCTTGACGCCGCTCCCATTGTGGGGGATGTCAAGTACGCAAACGTAAAGGGAGATATCTACTCTCCTTACAATGTGGGCACAGATACATATACTTATGCGGGCTCTCTTATTCAGATAAAGGATAAGTCGATCCTCTTTGCGGGAATCGGTTACATAACTGTTGACGGAGTAACGACCTACAGTGATAGCTATGCTGTCAGATCGGTATCGGGAATTGCTTTCTCGGCGCTTCGCGATATGTCGAAAATAAGCAGGACGGGATATACCAACGCAACTCAGCTTGGATCTAAGACAGCTACCACATATCTCAGCAATGCCGATGCTAAGGTTACTGTATACAGCCCTTATACAAGAACGGAAAGAGATATTCTCTTTGAGCTTGCCTCGGGATACAATACCTCTTCTCTTACAGATTTCTTCCCCCTTGAGGCTAAGGCGGCAGGAAATATCAGAGTGGTTACCTCGAATATGTTCTTCCACGAGATGAACTGGGTACACAATTCAAAAGCATACGAGCCCACAAACAGCGACATCAACGCAGCTTTTGACAGAAAGGCTAACGCCCTTGCTATGACGGGCGCTGACGTTATTCTTCTTCAGGAGATGTCAGAGGGTATAAGAAGTGGCGGCGGAAACTACAGAATGCACTCCTATCTTGATCCCAGACTTGCGGCAAAGGGTTATACACAGGTAAATCCGATCGACTCTACGCCCCCCACTTGGGTCTCGGGTCATTATCAGGCGAAAAACATCAACCAGACACCTATCTGGTATAACGATGCTACACTTGACCTCGTTGCGGCGGGTCACGAGTATTACGATACGATGGATGATGCGGACGTTGGTGACGGAGACCTTTCGGACTCAAAGGCGTTTACCTGGGCTCTCTTCAAGGAGACAGCCACGGGTAAGCAGTTTATCGCAATAAGCACCCATTTCAGCTATCACGGTGATGCGACTCTCGGCGCTCAAAAGCGTCTCGCTAATGCAACTCAGCTTGTTAACTATATAAATGCTAATCTTATTTCGTATAACGTTCCGATAATCGTCGGTGGCGACCTTAATACCACAAGAAACGGTGCGCCGTACAAGACACTTGTAGACAATGCTACGGCAAAGCTTGAGAACGCGAGAAACAACAGCACGGTTTCTAAAAACGGAACATATGGCACTTCTCATGGCTATTGTAATACCGATCTTACTACTACTCCAAAGTACAGTGTTACACTTCCTACGGTAGGCGGCAATCCGATCGACCATATTCTTGTTTCCGAGACCGGACTTGATATCAAGCAGTATATGACCATCGTTACCGATGAGTTCTCCTACGCTACCGACCACGTTCCGCTGCTTATCGACTTTACGATAGAGTGATATAAAGTAGTTATCAAAAAAATCAGATAAATAAAGAGGTGTTAAAATGAAAAAGAAGATTCTTTCTATCATCCTCTGTCTTGCAATGCTCGTACCTGCGTTTATCTTCCCGATAGACGCGGTAGAGCCTCTTGACGCAAGACAGCTTCAGGACAAAGGACAGAAGCATTTCTATCTTGGCGAGGCCTGGGCGGCTTCTACTATCAGAACAAACGGTACTATCGACAACGGTGAGTACACCGTTTCGACAGATGCTACCATCGACGGATGCCCCGCTACTGCATTTTCGGATGTTAAGTTCCATTTTGCTCACGATAACAAGGCTCTTTACATAGGCTTTGAGGCAATCGAGCAGTCATTTGGAGCATCTACAAGCGGCTATACCTTCAACATCAACGTTCCCGTTGCCGGCGGTATGGCGGATGCCGCAAGTTATCTCACGATCCCCACGAACATCAACTCTCAGGGTGTTATCAATATTGGAAACGTTGCTTATGTTGACAACAACAGCGGTTCTAACTCTATCTCCAGAGGCTATGAGGCTGAAGAGGTGGTTTCGGGTAAGTCGGCTAAGCACGACAGCGCAACAAAGAAGACAGTTGTTGAGATAGCAATCAATATTGATGCTATTACCGAGAAGGTTGGATTTGTAAACGCTAAGGAGATATTCTTCAGTGCTGATCTCAAGTCGAAGGACGTTTGGTATCACTACAGACTCAATATTGATGCAGACACAAAGGCAGCTATTTCTGCGGCATACCCCGCAAGAGCTCTTCCTGCTAACGATTGGGTCCCTCACGTGATCCATTTTGAGGCTGCTCCCGACGTTGCAGCGGCTTACGATTTCTATACACTTGACGGCGCAAGCGTTAAGATGGCGGACGACGGCAATGCCGCTCTCCGTTTTGAGACGGTCTTCAAGAAATCCTACATTGAAAAGCTCAAGGCTGACAACCCCGGCGCTGAGGTCTATGTTGGAACTATGATCATTGAGGCTGACTACCTCAAGCCCCTTAAGAATGTTTTCAACAAGGAAACGATCTCTGCTTACAGAGTTCCGATAAAGATCACCGAGGTCTATGCTGACATAAATAATCCTCTCAGAAGCGATGCTGACACAAATACATATGCGGGAAGCATTCGCGGTATCCTTAACGGCGCAACAGAATATGCGGCTATCGGATTTGTAAACATTGCAGGAAAATATACCTATAGCCCCACATACACAAGAAGAGCTGCGGCGGGCGTTGCCACGACCGCGCTCAGAGACCTTTCCTCTGTCGCAAGCGAGCAGTATGGAACTCAGGTGCTTCTTAAGACCAGTCTGATTGCTGAGGAGGATATAAGAGAGATCACCGCTCCCGCTTACTGCTACTATTCCGACGCGGAGATACTCAACTTCGCTGTGATCAGTAAGAATTATGACGAGCGTGCTATAGTTCATTTCTGGGATGTTCAGCCTAAGGTCGAGGGAACTGTCAGAATCGTTTCCTCAAACATCTATTTCCATAACCTCAACTGGCATTATGCGGATGCTGATGAGACTGTAAAGAAGGCTATTATCAAGCGTAACGCGGATTTCTTTGAGGAGTCTCAGGGTGACGTTCTCCTTCTTCAGGAGGTAAGTAACGGTATGCTGAACGGAACAAAGGACTACCGTGTTCAGGACAGACTCAATCCTATGCTCGAGGCTATCGGATATAAGATGGTCGACGCTAAGGTTGGTCCTTTCCCTGCGGGAACATCTTCCGCAAACTTCGCAGGCTGTAACTACACACCTATATGGTATAACCCCGAGGTCGTTACTCTTGAGGCGAGCGAGCACAATTTCTATAGATCTGTCAGAATAAATCCCGACGGAGGACTGTCCTCATCCAAAGGTTTTACATGGGCACTCTTTACCGAGAAGGCAACAGGCAAGAAGTTTATTGCGGCAAGTACACACCTTACCTATCACGGTGATGCTACAATGGCTAACAAGCTTCGCCAGGATGATGCCGAGGAGCTCGTAAAGAGACTCGGTGAGGTATCAGCACAGTATAATGCTCCCATTATCGTTGGAGGTGACTTTAACTGCGGGGCTACCAGCGCTCCTTACTCTATCATCGCCGCTAAGTACCAAAACGTAAAATCTATAGCAAAAGTTCTGCTTAACGGAACGTACGCTACGGTGCACGCTTTCCCCTCTGCAAAGATGCCTAAGAATAACGGCACTCAGATCGACTTCATCTTCGTATCAAGAGATGCTTTTGACGTAAGACTTTACCAGACTATGCTCAGCTACAAGTCACTTATAGCTGCAGACCATATTCCTACGTCGATTGACTTCAAGATCAAGTAAAAAACAATAAATTTCGGCTGTCGTCATCGACGACAGCCGATTTTTATACAAAAAGAGGATAGAATATTGTACACATTTTGCTGTGCAATGTGATAAAATAAGTGTAATTCTTTTTACATGGAGGAATAGCTATGAAGAAAACGGTTTGCCTTGTGCTGTGTCTCGCGATGCTCGTTCCGATGCTTTGCGTTGGTACGCTTGCCGCAGAGCCTCTGGATATCAGAGAGCTTAAGGACAAAGGTCAGCAGCATATCTACGTTGGAGAGAGTATGATAGAGGAAAAGCCTGTGGGAGACGGACAGATACTCGAGGGTGAGTACTCTGTGTCGCAGGAGATAACTCTCAATAATTGCCCCGAGAGCGATTTTTCGGACGCAAAGCTTCATTTTGCTTACGACAGAAGATACATATACGTTGCTCTTGAGGTAACAGACCCAAAGTTCAACACATCAATGAGCAAATATACATTTAACTTCGGTTTTCCGATAAGCGGCGGATTTTCCGATGCCGCGACCTATTTCACATTGCCTGTAACGATGAATAGCGCCAATAGTGTGTCAATGCCGAGTACGTCGTCCTTCAGGGATTATTGCGGCGGCGTTGAGCGAAATCGGTCATTCGTGACCGGTTTGCTCGTTCCTCTTATCAAAGCAGATCACAGCAATACGACAAAGAAAACTGTAATTGAGTTTTACATCTCACAGAGGCTTCTCAGGGACAATTTTGGAGTTGTTTCTTATAAAGAGATGATGCTCGGTCTGTCGATGACCGCCAGAACACAGACCTATGATTGGTGCGTGGAGCTCGACAGCGAGACTCGGTCGGCGATCGAGGCGGCGTACCCCGAAAAAGCTACACCCAGACTTACCAAAGCGCCTCATATGGTCTATTTCACAGATCCCCCCGATAAGGTAGAGAGCTATGATTTTTATACCCTTGACGGCGCGGCTGTAAAGACTTTTGACGGCGGAAAGAGCGGGATGAGATTTGAGACTGTATTCAAGAAGGAATACCTCGATAAGCTTACTGCCGACAATCCCACAGCTAACGTCTACGTTGGAACGCTTATAATTGAAGTTCCAACTAATCTGGGACTTCCCAATGATATAACCAAGGAATGGGCTGTCGCACAGAACGCAAAATATTATGAGGTATATTCTGATATCTCCGCTCCTTTGAGAAGTGATGACAAAACGGCGGTATACGCGGGAAGTGTAAGAGACGCCAGCGAGCCGGGTATGCTTTACGCGGCTATTGGATTCATTAACATTGGCGGAAGCTATACATATAGCCCTGTTTACACTTTGAGATCGGCTGAAACTGTGGCTGTTGCCGCGCTTCGCGATCTTTCGAGTGTTAAAAGCGATGCTTATCCCACCGAGATAATGCTCAATATGCGCGGAAATGTTGGCGGAGTTGAGTTTAAAGATATGGTAGCACCTGCTTACAGCTGCTACAGCAGTGATGCTCTGCTTGATTATTATTTGATCGGCGGTGATGGCGCTGAATTGTTGTGCGGACATTTCTGGGATGTTCATCCCAAGGTAGAGGGAACGGTGAGAGTCGTTTCGACGAACGTTTATTTCCATAATATAAATTGGCAGCATCCTGATGAAACGGGGGCGCAAAAGCTTGCTGTTATCAAGCAGAATGCCGATTTTGTTGAGGAGAGCCAAGGCGACGTTATCCTTATGCAGGAGGTAAGCAACGGTTATTGGACTACGGGAGGAAGAGCTTCGAACGGTCACGCAGACTATCTTGTTCAGGACAGACTTTTCCCGATGCTTGAGGCGCTTGGCTACAAAATGGCTGACGCAAAGGTAGGAGCTTTTCCTGAGGGAACTTCTTCTGCCAACAGTGAGGGCGTGAACTACACCCCGATCTGGTATGATCCCGATACCGTGACCCTTGAAGCCTGTGAGCACGTATTCTACTCGTCTGTAGGTACGAATCCCGACGGAAGACTTTCCTCCTCCAAGAGCTTTACCTGGGCGCTCTTTACAGAGAAGGCTACGGGCAAGAAATTTATTGCCGCAAGTACACACCTTACCTATCACGGTGACGCAAAGCTTGCAAACTTCCTTAGAAAAAAGGATGCGAATGAGCTTACAGCAAGACTTAAGGAGGTATCCGCACAGTACGGCGCGCCCGTTATAGTTGGCGGAGACTTTAACTGTAGAGTTGCATCCGAGCCTTATAATATCATTGTGGCGGAATACGAAAATTCGAAGGACAGCGCAAGGGTATTGCTTAATTCTCAGTACGCTACGGGTCACTCCTATCCGTCAACCATTATTCCCGCTATCGGCGCAGCTATAGATCATCTCTTCGTAACAAAGGATGCTCTTGACATAAAGCTTTATCAGACTATGCTCAGCTATAAGTCGCTTATTTCCACCGACCATGTACCTGTAGCTATAGATTTTAATATTAAGTAATTTAAAATTCAGAGGATCTGTCTCGAATGCAAATTTGGGGCAGATCTTCTTTTTGTACAAAAAAAGGATATTATTTTGTACACATTGAGTGAAGAAATAGTGTATAATCTATACATAAGATCTTATAAGGAGATATGCATATGAAAAGAGTACTGTCTTTTTTGATCTGCCTCGCTATTCTTGCGGGAGCAATGATATTGCCCACGTTCGCTCTTGACGGGCTCGATTCAAGGGAGCTTGAGTCGAAGGGGCAGCAGCATATTTACATCGGTTCAAAGGGGATCGACAACGCGCCGAGGGTAGACGGTAAGATCGAAAACGGCGAATACAGAGGTAAGGCGTCGGCAAAGTTTATCGGTCTGGATACTTCAAGGCTGTCTTCGGCATATCATTATTTTGACTACGACGACGATAACATTTATATCGCCATAGAGCTTATAGGCGACAAGGGCTTTGCGGCGGGTAAGAGCGGGTATGAGTTCAACCTCGCTTTTCCGACCTCGGGTGGATTTTCCGATTATTTCTCGAGAGTGGTCATCGATATTGCCTTCAATACCAGAGGTCAAGCGTCTGTCACGGGAGCGAGCTATCTTGATCAGCATAACGGAAGCTATCATAAATTTTTTAAAATAGATCCCGTGTTTGTCACAGAGGTGGCGGGAGCGCACAACACTCAGAGCTATAAGACTGTATATGAGTTTGTCATAAACAAATCCGCGCTCAAGGATGAGGCGGGTGTTTGTATGACCGACAGAGTGATCTTTTACACCAAGGTGAAGAATTCCTTTGGAACGTTTCTCTATCACTTTGAGATGGACGAGACAACAAGGGAGGCTATCGCCAAGGCGTATCCCGAGCACGCCTATCCCCGTGATACCTGGACCGGTCACGTTGTCCATTTCAGCGATAGGATCACCGATGCCAAAATAAACACACTTGATTGCGCGGCGGTGAAGGATTACGGAGAGGGAAGATACGGACTTCGCTTCAAGACTGTTATTGACAAGGAGTATCTTGACGGAATCGTTGCCGAGCACGGTGCTGAAAACGTCAAGGTGGGAACTTTGATAATGGAAAAGAATGCGCTGAGAGCGGCAGGTGGAACTCTGACTAAGGAGGCACTGCCCGAGGGCGGATATCTCAGCGTGATCGCCGACGTGGCTGCGCCCTACGAGGTGTCCGACAGCAGCTACAGCTTCGTGGGAAGTGTTACCGATATAACCGATAGAAAAGCTGACTATCTTGCTGTGGGCTACGTTGAGGTGAACGGTGCTGTGACTTACAGTGCAAACGATACCGAGAGAACCGTGTCGGGTGTCGCTTACGCGGCGCTCCGCGATATTTCAAAGCTTTCAAACGAAGAGTATAAAAATAAAGTTAGGGTCACAAACGGTAAGCAGACTACCACGATCAAGGCATCGCTTTTCGATGCCTACAGTCCTTATACCGAGGATGAGATGCTCGGCTACTATAAGCTGGCGGCGGGATATAATCTCGGTATTCTTCCGTATTACAGAGATGCCCTTATCAAGGAAGCGGGCGACATACGAGTCGCGACCTCGAACGTATATTGCCACAATTTCAAGCTGAACTATGAAGGCGCTACCGCTGAGGAGAAAAATGCGGCGGTCTATCTGCACGTTGAAACTCTTATGCAGATAGATGCCGATGTGCTCTGTCTGCAAGAGGTAAGTAACAGCATATACAATGGACATGACTACAGATATAAAGACAGGCTTGAGCCAATGTTGATCACAAGGGGATATACCGAGGTAGATGTAAAGACAGACGCCTTCCCGAACGGAACTTCTGCGGCAAATGCCGTGAACGTGAATTACACACCGATCTGGTACAAATCGGATGTGCTTACGCTTATAGAAGCCGAGCACGTATATTTCACAACGGTGGGATATAATCCCGATGGAGGTCTTTCAAGTGCAAAATCTTATACCTGGGCGCTTTTTGAGGAAAATTCCACAGGAAAGAAATTTATAGTTATCTCCTCACATATGACCTCTTCCGAGAGCGCTGTGCTTAATATGCTGCGAATGCTTGATGCTTCCGAGGTGATGCAGAAGATAGCTGAGCTTGAAAAGATGTATAACGTGCCTGTAATGGTGCTCGGAGACTTTAACACCAGACCCTATAGCGATCCGTATAAGATAATGCTCAGCGGAAATCTTGTAAACGCAAACAGACTTGCCTCCGACGTTGTGAACGCGGCTTATTCGACTTTCCATTCCTATCCCGGATATAGCTGGGGAAGGAATGCGCAAAAGCTGACACCTACTATTGGCGCTGATATAATCGACCATATCTTTGTATCAAAGGAGGGCTTGAACCTTAAGAATTATCAGACCTTCCTTACGGACAACGCTATAATTTCCACAGACCACGTTCCGCTGTCTATAGATTTTACGCTGAATTGACTTTTTTGCAGAGAAATTCGGGCTGAAAGGGAAGCATACGAACAAACTGACAAAAAACATACAGAAAGAGGAGCGGATATTGTACACATTATTGAGAAAAATAGTGTATAATGATGTTAATTATATTTTATTATAGGAGACACGTATTATGAAAAAAATATTATCCTTGGTTTTAAGCTTACTTATCGTAATACCGATGTTTGCTTTTGGCGGATATGCCGCTGAGCCTCTTGATATAAGAGAGCTTGAGGCAAAGGGGCAGCAGCATATTTACGTTGGCTCGAAGTGGGCCGCTCAGCCTCCTGTTCTTGACGGTGTTATCGGTGAGGGCGAGTACCAGACCTCGGCAGAGGCAAAGTTCAAAAACGCAGAGTCATATCTCAGTGGAGCGCATCACCACATTTCATATGACGCCGACTACATCTACATAGGTGTTAAGCTTGACGGAGATAAAGCATATAAGGACGGGGTTTGCGGATATCGCGTAAATCTTGCGTTTCCCACGTCGGGCGGCTTTTCGGATTTCTACTCCAGAGTAGAGATAGGTGTCTTCAGTGACGAAAACGGAGATATGATCCCTTCGGTACGCTTCTATGATCAGTATAACGGAAGGGCGGCTTATATCTTCACGCTCGATTCCGCAGTTGTTGCGGACGCGGTCAGAGGAAGAGACAAGACCACAAGAACTACCTGCTATGAGATCGCTATAGACAAGGCTGTGCTTCAGCGCGAGGCGGGCGTTGTGATGACCGAAAGGGTGCTTTTCTTCACAACTCTTATAAATGCTCTCGGCAGCTATGAGTACCGTCTTGAGATAGACAGCGCTACAGCGGCGGGTATCGCTGCCGCTTATCCCGAGCATTCACAGCCTCAGGACAGCTGGGTCGGACACGTTATCCATTTCTCCGATCAGCCCGCAGAGAGCGAGAAGATCGATACAGTTGACGGAGCGGCGGTTAAGCTCGTAAAGGACGACGTATTCTCTCTGAGATTTAAAACAACGGTCGATAAGTCATATCTTGACGGTCTTGTTGCCGAAAAGGGGAAGGATAACGTCAAGGTAGGAATACTTATGGCGGAGAAGAGCTTCCTTGAAGCGAGCGGTGGAGTTCTCACACTTGAGAAGGCTGAGGAGATGGGCTCTGAGTATAGCCTCGTCAATATCGTTTCGAATGTTGACAATGCCTATGAAAGCACTGACGATGCCTACAGCTTTGTCGGAAGCGTACGCGGTATTTCCGACGAAACGGGAGAATATTTCGCTGTTGGCTACGTAAAGGCGGGAGATCAGGTCACCTACGCTTCTCACGTCTCGGAGCGAACTGTTGCGGGAGTTGCTTACGCTGCACTCCGTGATATTTCAAAGTCGAAGGCAGAGGGATACGGACAGACCCTTAAGGTCGCCAACAACAAGGAAGCCCCAAGCACGGCACTCGCGGCATACACCCTGAATACCCCCTACGCCGAGGCAGAGCAGAATGCTCTTTACCGTATGGCATCGGGATTCAATCTCTCGATACTTCCTTACTTCAGAGATATCGTGGCAAGGCAGGAGGGAGATATCAGAGTTGCGACCTCAAACGTTTACTTCCACCATTTCAGAGTAGTTTATCCAAATGCTACCGAGGCAGAGAAGCAGGCGGCTGTTGACAATCACGTAAAATCCATGATGGAGATCGACGCCGACGTGCTTTGTCTGCAGGAGGTAAGCGACAAGATGTACGGCAGCTACGACTACAAATATCAGACCAGACTTAATCCGAGACTCAGACAAAAGGGATACACCGAGGCTGCGGCAACGGTAGGAGAGTTCCCCGCGGGAAGCACCTCCTCTAATCTTGTGGGTGTTAACTACACACCTATCTGGTACAGAGCAAACGTTCTGACCCTTGAGGCTTGTGAGCACGTTTTCTATACGTCGGTTGGATATAACCCCGACGGAGGACTTTCCTCCTCCAAGTCCTTCACATGGGCGCTCTTTACAGAGAAGGCAACGGGTAAGCAGTTTATAGCGATATCGACCCATATGACCTGGGCGGGCGACGCGGTAGTCTCCAACATACTCAGGAAGCTCGACGCAAGTGAGGTTATGATGAAGGTTTCCGAGCTTGAGAAGAAGTACAACGTTCCGATAATGGTTATGGGTGACTTTAACAGCGATCCCACGACCGATCCTTACAAGGTGATGCTTGGAGGAAATCTTGTGAACGCGAAGACAGTAGCGAAGGACGTTATCAACGGCGCTTACGCGACCTATCATACCTTCCCGACACTCAGCAATAAAACCGCGGGAAGATACACGCCCCTTCTCGGCAAAGCCATCGACCACATTTTTGTCTCAAGGGAAGGACTTAATATCAAGAATTATCAGACACTTATCAGTGATAATATTATTTCTTCGTCAGACCATATTCCGCTTTCTATAGACTTTACGATAAATTAAAAAAATAAAAAATAAAATAAATAAAATAAAAATAAATAAGGAGAAAATTATGAAAAGATTTTTCTTGCTGTTTATGGTGTTTGTTCTCGTTCTCGGCTCGTTTGCTGCCTGCACGACCGACAAACCTGTAACAGACCCCGAAGCAACCACCACGGGCGCTACCACAACAGGCGCGACCACAGCCACAACCACAGCCGCTACGACGGCAGAACCGGAGGATACAAGAAAGCACGTGTATTTCGATGACAGAGTAACACTCGAAGAGCTTATCGGCAAGAGCGCTGATAGCTTTGAGATCAAGAATCAGACAGTAACCTCCAAGGTGTCGGGAACAGATACAGCCGACAGCGCAGTATTCAAGTACGACGAAGCAAACAAGATCTTTACCGCTGTAGGAACAGGAACGGCTACTATAGCTGTGGGCGGTGAGGAGTTTGAGATCGTTGTTGATCCCGCTCCCATCAGTATGTTCCTTATCATAGGTCACAGCCTTGGTATGGGCTCACAGGGTAACGCTCCCCAGTCTGTAAAGTGCGAAGAGGGTCAGGCTTACCACTCCGAGATCGGCGGAATTGCGAGCGCATCGGGTATCTCCGCAGAAGCAACAAAGAAGCCGAGCGGTATTGACAAGCTGGTTGACGGAACAGGATACCAGGGTGTTGACGGCGCTTTTGCTTGGCGCTGGAATCAGCTTACAGGCGAGAAGGTATGGGTAGTTAACGCAGCCATCGGCGGAAGCTGTATCAACGAATGGATCAAGGGTCAGACTAACAACGTAAATGCTATTCACGCATTCAAGAGTGCCGCAAAGCTTCTCAAGAAGGAGATCGCGGCGGGTCACTATGAATTCAAGGATATGGGCGTTATCTACTTTAGCGCCGCTAACTTTGACTACAAGGGCGTTACTCCCGAGGACAACAAGATGGCTCTCTGGTACGACTCTCTCTGGACGAGTATTCAGGAGGGTATGACAGAGGACGTTAACGGTGACGGAACTGTCGACAAGCCCAAGTCCTTCGGATTTGTTCCGCTTTGGCAGCCCGATACCACTCAGCACATCAACAAGTTCAATTTCGATAAGCCCGCTACATTCTATATGTCCGCAAGCAAGGGATATGAGTATGCTTACACCGCATCGATCATCTCGAGAGCTTGGATGACTGCAGGATCTTCGCTTTCTGCTATCTTCCCGAAGATAGAGTATAAGACTCAGAGTAAGGAAGTTAAACAGCCCACAAAGATAGCCGATATCGTTGCGGATACAGCTCACCTTACTCAGACGGGCTACAACGCGTACGGAATCGATATTGCTGAGAACACATATTCCTACCTCAGAACCGATAATACAACCGATAAGGTAACCTTCTTCAATGCTGCGGGTAACGCTGTTTCCAACATCAATATGAGCCTTGCAAGTATGCAGAAGATCAGCATAGTATCCTCGAATACCGCTGCGGGTAACTTTGATATCACGGTAAGTGATAACCTCAAGTACGAATTCCCCGGTAACCTCAAGGCTATGTCAAAGGGAACGGGTACGATCACTGTATCTCAGAACGGTACTGTTCTCGGAACTCTCACCGTTACAGTTTCGTAAAATTAAAGCTTTTATGATATAAAAATAATGGCTGTCTCAAATGTAAAATTGAGACAGCCATTTTGTTATGGCATATTCGGTTTTATTTTCTCTTCAGCTTTCCGATCACTCTGCCGCAGCAGACAGCTTCCTCGAAGTCGTCAAGCATAATGTCGGGATAAGCGGGGTTGAGAGAGATGAGGCGGTCGCCGCCGTATTTCTTGAAGAATCCCGAGCCGTCGAGCACGAATATGCCGAGCTCGCCGACCTCAATAGTCTCGCAGGTCTCAACGAGAATAAGATCACCGTCGTGATAGAAGGGCTCCATACTGTTTCCGCTTATGCGAAGGGCAAAATCGCAAACAGCGGTCTTTTCGTTGTCGGGAATACTGATCTCTTCTGTTCCCGTGTCGTCAAGATACACACCGGGTCCTGCCGAAACAGGGAGGCGGTAAACGGGTATCTTTCTTCTTGCGAGGGAAGAGGAGGAGCGCACGTAATTCATCTTGCCCGTGACGGCGTCCTTGGGAATGATTACAGTAGCGCGTTCCTTTCGCAATATGGATGCCGAGCGCTCAAGCTCTTTCGCAACGACCATCTTAACAAGCTCACACCCGTGTTGATCCAGCATTCTGTAATCCTCCACAAGTCCTATTTCGTCCTTGGAGAGAGTGTAGTTGTTAGTGTTCTCGCTCACACCGTTGACAATATAGTCAAGAGTGCAACCGAGCGCATCGGCAATAGCAACGATATTTACAAGCTTTGGTGAGTCACTGATTCCCGCAAGGATCTTACTGAGAGTGCCGAGGGGAATACCCGTGAGCTCTGAGAGCTGTTCATTTGTGATCTTTCTCTCACTTTTTAATTTCTTTATTCTTTCGATGTAATCCATAATTTCCTCCTTGCGGATTTCTTATTATGGAAACAGTATAACACATAAATTCCATTTTGTAAAGAGGTTTTTGAAAATTTCTTTCCGAAAACGGCAAAAAATTTCTTAAATGGAATTTATCAATGGCGCTAATTCGTAGCCGACCAGCACCGCTGCCCGCTTTGCCTCGTCAAGATCGTTTCCCGAAGCGCCTATTTCAAGGAGGAGGGAAAAGGGGGCAAGCTCTTGATTATAGGTTGAGGGTCTGAGATATGTCGGACGGCAAAGATTATTATATTTTTGGTTGAGAGCGCTTCTCAGCTTCAGCGCGAGAGAAAGGTTTCCTTCCCAATTCGGGCAGCTCTCTCCTCCCCAATCACTGCCGACCACGCACATAACCTGAGCGGTGGGGAGGGAGTCGACCTCGGTGACGGGTCGAACAAGATCTCCCGAGCTTTTTACTATCGCGTCGCGGTGGAGGTCGATGACAAGCTTTATCGAAGGATACTTTTCGAGGTATTCTTTTATTGTCTGCTCGGCTCTTGCATAGGAATCCTTATACTGTACGGCGTCGTGCATTATAGTGCAGTGAAGGGTCGGAATGCCTTGCTTGTTAAGCACTCCCGCAAGTATCGCTCCCACGGAGACCACGTTTTCTGAGGTGTCTCGGGAGCGGGCGTAGTCCGAGGAATCCTCGCTGTATGACAGCGCTCCCTTAGGGGAATAGCTTTCTGTTCCGTGTGTGTGCAGGACGAGAACAAGTGGCTTCACCGTTGCCGATATCGTTATCGGCGTATTCCCATAGCTAAGGTCTGCCTCAAGGAGCTTCTTTGTGTCGGGGGAGTGACCTGTTGTGTTGTGTATGTAGGTATTTCCGTATTCGGTGAGGGAAAGATCCATAGGAATTATACCTTTTTCCCCTTCGGGTACTTTGGAATAGTCGAAGGCATAAATGCTGTCCTTCGGAGCTTCAGTGGTATTTGTATCGGGTACGATCACCGAGTCGGTGTCGTTTGGGTCGTCCGAGGGGATAAGTATTCCGTCGGGAAGCGGAAAAAATTCTTCCTGAGAGCTGTTAGTGTCGTTTTTGTCGGAAAACGAACCTCCGGAAAGATCCCCAAAGGAGCTTTTCAGTATGAGCGCCGCCAATCTTTCCGCTGCCGAGAAGCCGTGGTCTCCTTTTGTCTCGGACAGGGTGACACAGAGAAAGGCTACCGTCAATATCACAACCGAAAGGGTGGTCGTAAGGTATAGCCTGTACCAGAAATTTAGCTTTCTTTTTTTTGTGTGTTCGCTGTGTTCCACTTTTTCGCCTTTCAGCTTTGGACGATCCTTACCTTCTGTTAATTTTTTTCTTCCTTCCATAGAGATCACTCCTTCTTGATATTCAATACATTATATTCCGAGTAATCTCAACGTATGTCAATCCAGGGAAAGAGCGGAATTTATGGCGTTTCCGAGAATTATTCCCACAGAGTCGGATATCAGGTCGCTTTCCTTTGGAGACACGAAAAATCCACGCTTGTCCTGAAGGATAGAGTCGAGACGCCCATCGTTGTCGGTTATCTCCGCCTTCTCGAGAGCGTCATAAACGAGAGTTGCTGAGTCCACAACCGTGGGAACGCCGAGAGCGATCACGGGAACGCCGAGAGTCTCTTGTGAGATGGCTCTTCTGTGGTTTCCGATGCCCGAGCCCGGACAGATCCCGTCGCTCGATAGCTGGACCGTAGAGCCGAGTCGGTCGCAGGAGCGCGCCGCGAGGGCGTCTACAGCTATAACGGCATTTGGGCGTATATTTTTTACCGCGTCCTTTATTATGTCAAGAGTCTCGATGCCTGTTTGCGAGAGGACTCCGGGGGTCATAGCCGAAAGGGAACACATACCGAGCTTTGAGAAGAGCTCACTGTCGAGCTCTTTTATGTGTCTGTTCACCTTAAGATGCGATACGGTGAGCGGACCTATAGCGTCGGGAGTCATATGAGGGTTTCCAAGTCCTACCGCGAGAACGGAAAATTCCGAGCCGAGCTCTTTTTTAGTGAGGGCGAGGAGCATAGAGCGGATCTCTCTCGAAACGACAGAGGAAATAAGATCGATCTCCTCTTTGTCGCAGAGCCATATCCTTCCGCAGCAGAGGGTGACGTAGCTGCCCTTACGTCTGCCGTATTTTTTCGATAGCTCGTCCGAGTCTAAAATCAGCTTGCAGAGGGTAAGCTCTCCTATTTTCTCTTCGGAATATTCCTTGGGGATCTCGCCCTCGGAGGAGAAAATTCTGCCCGATTCGATCGCAAGATCTGAATATATTCTGTTTCTCATAGCTACCTCACAAATTGAATTTTTTCAAAAAAATGTATCTTACCTCGCCTTTTTGGGGAGGCAAAAATTATTTTTCGCAGAACGAGGCAAAAATATCCCTTGTAAAAAGAATTCTTGGGTAAAAATGATGTTTAAAATGCACAAGAATTTTTCGGACAAATTGTGCATTTGCCCAAAAGTTTTTTTCTTGATATTATAAAGATTGATTTTAATGAAAAATAATGTTATAATATACTGAGTAATACCCACGCGGTTATTTAGTTATGTAAACCAGAGGAGGTTTTTTGAAATGATGAAAAGAGTTGTTGCACTGGTTCTTTGCGTCCTGATGCTGGCTACAGCGCTTGTTGGCTGTCAGAAGAAGGATGAAAATGACAAGGGTGCGTACATCAATATGTATCTGACGGATATGGTCTATGATTTTGACCCCGCTCATGCATATATCAATGAATCCAATTTGAGGATTGTCAGCCTGCTTTTTGACAATCTGTTTATTCTCAACGAAAAGGGAAAGGTTGAAAAGTCCCTTGCCAAGAGCTACGAGATCGTAGAGAACGAGCAGCTTGAGGAATATAAGATGTTGATAGAGCTGAACGATACCTGTTGGACAGACGGTGTCGGTGTTTCGGCAAATGACGTTGTTTTCGCTTGGAAGAGAGCTCTTGAGCCCGAGGCTTCCTATGAGGTCGCGTCTCTTCTCTTTGACGTTAAGAACGCCCGCCTCGTTAAGGAAGGCGATGCTACTATCGACGATCTTGGCGTATACGCCCTTAACGAGAAGACTGTTGAGATAGTATTTGAGGGTAAGATCGACTACGAGCACTTCCTTCTCAACCTCACAAGCTATGCTCTCGCTCCTCTCCGTGAGGAGATAGTCACAAAGACCGAGGACTGGGCAAAGAAGCCCGCTACTATGGTTTCCAGCGGTCCTTTCCGTCTCAGAACCGTTTCTTACGAGCCTGAGGATGCAAAGCTTATTCTTGAGAGAAATATGTACTACTACCGCAGTGTAAGCAAGGACGCTCTTGATAAGTCTGTAACTCCTTACAGAATCATCGTTGATTACACTATGACCGACGAGCAGATCATGCAGGCTTACGAGAACGGACAGATCTTCTTCGTAGGTGATATCCCCGTTTCGGTTCGCTCCTCTTATCTTGACAAGGCAGTTGTCAAGGAAGCTATGAGCACTCATACATACGTTCTTAACCACAACGCTATCGTAAGATATTACGACGAGGGCGAGTTCGCTGATCTTTCCGGAAAGAAGCCTGTTGTTAAGGCTAACAGCACTCTCGAGGAGGGTGTTGACGGAGATAAGATCTTCGCAAATCCCGAGGTGAGAAAGGCATTGTCTCTTGCTATCGACCGTGAGGCTATCGCAAACTCTGTTGTTCTCGCATCCGCGGCAACAGGTCTCGTACCCACAGGCGTATTCGAGGCAGGCTCTGCAAAGGAGACCTTCAGAGACAAGGCTGAAAAGCTTATTGTTACGTCCGCAAACGTTGAAGAGGCAAAGAGCAAGCTCGCAGCGGCAGGCATTGATGCTTCCAAGTATATGTTCGCTATAAGTGTTGCGGCTTACGATGATATCCATATGATGATTGCTGAGGCTGTTAAGGCATCCTGGGAGGCTCTTGGCTTCCACGTAGCCGTTAACCCCATTGAGGTTATCACAAACGACGATATGCTTATTACCACCGCAGAGGTCGCACAGGATATCAAGGATGACCTCTTTGAGGAGGCTTACAGAGCAGGTAGATTTGAGGTTATGGCTATAGACTATACCGCATTCACAGCAGACGCTTACTCTGTTCTCGCAAGACTCGCAAAGTCCTTCTCGGGTCAGGGAATGGATATGACATCTACCCTTGACTACATTGTTGAGCCCCACCTTTCGGGATACGACAGTGAGGCATTCAACGCTAAGATGGAAGAGGTATTCAAGCAGAAGGATATCGCAGCGAGAGCTGCGCTCCTTCACGAGGCAGAGAAGATAGCTATTGACGAAATGGCTGTTATTCCGATAATCTTTAACCAGACGGCAACTCTTACACACGATGATCTCTCTAAGGTCAAGTACTCTTACCAGGGATACGTTCAGTTTAAGAAGGCTAAGCTTAAGGATTATCTGAAGTATACTCCCACCGAGGAAGACTGATAAACCCAATAAAAAATAAAGATAAAGAAACCGCTTCGGCAATTGCCGAAGCGGTTTCTTTAGTTGGTTGTATATTTATTTTGTTATCGGGTAAATATCCTTGGGGTGATGGAATGAAGATAATTGAAGCTATTAGCGACAGTAATATAGGCGGAGCGGGGAGACTGCTTCTTGAGCGGCTCGAATGCTCGGAGGAGAGGCGAGGAGATACCTTGGTGATACTGCCTCAAGGGAGCGCTCTTTCTTTGCGATTATGCGAGATGGGTGTTCGCATCAGGGAGGTAGACGGTTGCGCGGACAGATCCTTTGAGCTTGGAGCGATCGGAAAGCTGTGCGAGATTATAAGAGACGAAAAACCTCAGCTCATAAATTGCCACGGATGTCTCAGCGCGAGAATTGCCGCCTATCTTTGCCGTGTCCCCGTGAGGATATATACCCGTCATTGCGCCTACGAAGTTCCGAAATGCTTCAGAATAGCGCCTGTCAGAGGAATAGTAGGCGGTGTGAGCGGACTTATTTCCAACGGTGCTGTGGCGGTTGCCGAAGCGGCGGCGGACAACCTTACCGATATGGGATACAAAAGCGAAAAAATTCGCGTTATAATCAATGGTGTGGGCGGTCTTGAAAAATACACCGCTGACAAACGCCGCAAGATAAGAGAAAAGTACGGTGTTGAGGGTCACTTTACCGTGGGAATATGCGCTCGGCTTGAGAAGTGCAAGGATCACGAGAGCTTTTTGCGGGCGGCGAGAATTCTTTCGCGAAGGAGTGACCGTTACAGGTTTATGATAGTCGGTGCGGGCAGTCTTGAGGATAAGCTGAAGGAGCTGTCGCGTATACTCGGGATATCTGACCGGGTGATCTTCTGTGGCTTTTGCTCAGACGTGACAGAGGTCTTTAACAGCTTTGATCTGAATGTAAACTGCTCAATCGGAACAGAGACCTCGTCTCTTGCTCTCTCGGAGGGAATGAGCATAGGTCTCCCCGCTGTCGTAAGCTCATACGGCGGAAATCCTCATATGGTGAAGGAGGGAATAAACGGTTTTATTTACACGGCGGGGGATTTTTGTGAGCTTGCCGAAAGGATAGAAACCGTCGCGTCAGACCCACAGCTATATAAAAGACTTTCCGAGGGGGCAAGGAGACGGTTTTCAGAGGAATTTGACCGCAGGATAATGTGCAAGAGCACGTATGATTATTATGACGAGCTTCTCGTGCGTTGCAAGGCTAAATAAGCGACAGCTTGCCTACGGCGTCACCAAAGCAGAGCTCGGTTGCGTGTTCGGATAAATAACTCTTGCAGCTTTCTGTGTTTTCTATATTGCCGAATTCCAGAAGAAATGAGTATTCATCCATAGGCGTGTAACCCGAAAAATCCAGATTTGAGAGCAAGAGATACCACCTCTTGCTCTCGTCTATGTATGCGATACTGTGTCCCTTGTATCCGACACGAAGGAGCGAACGGCAAGCCGAGCTGAGATCTCTGAAGGCGGCAAAGGAGAAGACGGTGTACTTTTTTCTCGAGGAGTCCTTTCTCTTTTTCTCATTTTTTTCTTCCTCCCCTTTGATCTCCGCCGCATAGTCTTCGGATATCGGAGTTATTCTCGTAACGAACATCTCGCAACCGCCGTCCTTTGAAGGGTAGAGCTGTACCAAAACTCTGTGTCCGTTTGTGTTGAAGCCCGTTGCCTTCTTGGCTCTGCTCAGTACGTCCCAGAACATACGCTTGGTCTCGGTGTCAGAGTAGTCAAGCTCATCGGCTATAAGCTCAAATTCTCCAAGATCTCCCTCGCTGAGGCAGATCTTTATTTTATTTTCATTTATAAGAGTAAAATCCATATAGATCTCCTTTCTTTTAATAAATATTATAAGCTTCACAGTGAAAAAATGTAACCCCTAAATTTTTGGTAAATAGCCGACATATAAATTTTCTTTTTGTGTTGACCCTATATCAAATAAATGATATAATATTCCTGAAAAAAGAAAATGTGGAGGGAATATGAGATACAATACCGAAAACTGTTCTGTTGAGCTTTCTGTGAGAGAGCTCTGTCTTCGTGCTTATACCGTGGGCGATCTCGATCTGCGTCACCGTGTAAATATCGATTCTCTTCACATTGGAAGCGAGATACACGCAAGGATACAAAAGGAAGCGGGGGTCTTTTATTCACCGGAGGTAACGCTTGGGAATACATTTGAATATGACGGTATCTATTATTCGGTGAGCGGAAGGGCTGACGGTATCATAAAGCTAAACGGCAAGGTGACCGTCGATGAGATAAAGAGTGTCAAAGCCTTTGATTTTTACGCTCCGCCGAAGGATATTCATATCGCGCAGATGAAATGCTATGCCTATTTTCTTGCTTGTCGTGATGATCTGTCAAGACTTTGCGGACGGATAACCTACGTCAACGTCGATACGGGGAAAATAAAATATTACAATTACGATCTGGAATTTGAGGAGCTGAAGGGCTTTTACCGCTCGCTGATACTGAAAATAAGCAGAACAGCCGAGTTTATAAAGAACAGGGAAGAGGAGATACTTCCAAAGGCTGCCTCGCTGCCCTTCCCGTATAGTGAGCTTCGCGAGGGTCAGGAGCTTATGATAAGAGAGTGCTACAGAGCTATAAGACACGGAGAGAGGCTTTTTGCCGAAGCGCCTACGGGAACGGGAAAGACGATATCGGCGCTCTATCCCGCAGTCAGAGCCCTTGGCGGAGGATATGCCGACAAGATTTTTTACCTTACCGCAAAGTCAAGCACAAGACGTGAGGCATTCAGAGCCGCCGAGAAGATATTCGAGAGCGGTGCGCATCTTCGTACCCTTGTGCTTACGGCGAAGGAACAGGTCTGCCTTTGCGGAGGAAAAATAACGGGAAGCAGGGAAAATCTTTGCAACCCCAATGATTGTGATTTCGCGAGAGGGTATTACACCCGTTCGCAAAACGCCATATTCGAGCTGCTTTCAAGGCAGTATGGCTTTACGAGGCAGATAATTAAGGAGGTCGCTCTGAAATACAGAGTCTGTCCATACGAGTTGGCTCTGGATCTTTCGGAATACTGTGACATAATCGTATGTGATTATAATTACGTTTTCGATCCCCTCGTATATTTCAGAAGATATTTCTCGGATCAGGCGCAGAGCGGAAGGTATATATTCCTTCTCGACGAGGCGCATAATCTTGCGGACAGAGCGAGAAATATGTATTCCGCCGAGCTCCGCCGCTCACAGTTTGAAAAGCTGTATTCGGTCATTCCGACGGGAGAGCGTGAGCTTGACGAGGCTTTTGAAAAGATCATTATGGCGCAAAGATCGCTCAGGCGACTTTGCAGGGATAATCTGACAAAGACAGCCGAGGGTGAGGAGAGAGGCTTTTATATGAACTCAGCGATCCCTCAGACGATCCTTTCCGAGCTTGAGAAATTCAAGCTCTCGGTGGAGGGCTGGATGAAAAAGAACGAGCAGGACCCCCTTTGCGCGGAGCTGGATATAATTCTCTGCGCATTGAGAAGATTTTTGGCTGTCAGTGAGTATTTCGACGAAAGATTTCTCTTCTACACCGAAATATCGGGAGGGGATACTCTTATGAAGATATACTGCCTTGACACGTCGCACATAATGAATATACTTCAGAACAGAGCCGTCAGCAGTATTCTTTTCTCGGCTACGCTCACTCCGTCGGATTATTTCGTCGACCTTCTTGGCGGCGGAAAAAATTCCTACAGTATATCCTTGCCGTCTCCCTTTGACGGAAACAGGCTGCTCGTGGCGGTGGCGGACTATCTCAGTGTGAGATACGAGGACAGGAAAAAGAATACAAAAAAATACGCTAACGTCATAGCTATGACGGCTTCGGCGAAGGCGGGTAATTATATTGTTTATTTTCCTTCCTACGATATGCTGGAATCGGTCGCTTCGGCATTCTCTGAAAAATTTCCGAAGGTGAAGCTTATAATACAGAAGCGAAATATGACCCAAAAGGAAAAGGAAGAGTTTATAGACAGCTTTAAGGATGATGAGGATAAGCTGAGGATCGGCTTTTGTGTTCTTGGCGGATCTTTTTCGGAGGGAGTGGATCTTCCCGGAAGCAGGTTGATCGGTACGGTGATCTTCGGTGTGGGACTCCCCGGACTTTCCAACGAGAACAACATCATCAGAGATTATTTCGAGACTCGCAACGGATGCGGATATGACTATGCCTATACCTTCCCCGGGATGAATAACGTGCTTCAGGCGGCGGGAAGGGTCATCAGACGTGAGGACGATCGAGGTGTCGTGGTTCTGGTTGATGACCGATACGCAAGTGAAAAATACAGACTTTTGTTCCCTGAACATTGGAAAAATATAAATTATGCAGGAAATGCGCCTTTACTTGCAGAAAACATCAAAAAATTCTGGAGCGAAGGGTGAAAATGTGAATTTTTTGTTAAGATTTTGCACATTGAGAAAATAATTCTTGCTTTTTTCTGACTGTTGTGATATAATACACAGGATATTGTCAAAAAAGCTGCTTTTGCGGCTACGTCTATATATTTCAGGAGGAAATAATGAACTATTTTCAGATGACGCGTGAGGAGCTCCTCAGTGAGAAAAAGGCTGTCGATGCCGAATACAGTGCTTTGAAGGGAAGGAAGCTTTCCCTTGACCTTTCAAGAGGTAAGCCCGGAAAGGCTCAGCTCGACATAATGGACGATATGCTGGGCTGTCTCGTCAATGCAGATGATTGCAGGACAGAGGGCGGAGTTGACTGCAGAAACTACGGTATTCTTGACGGTATTCCCGAGGCGAAAAGGCTTTTTGCCGATCTTCTCGGTCTTCCCGAAAGCTATATTATAGTTGGCGGAAACTCATCGCTGAATCTTATGTACGATGCCTTCGCAAGGGCTATGATATACGGTGTTGTGGGCTCTGAAAGACCCTGGTGCAGGGAAGAAAAGGTGAGATTTATCTGCCCCGCTCCCGGATATGACCGTCATTTCGCTATCTGCGAGTCACTCGGTATCGAGATGATACCCGTTAAGATCGGACCTGAAGGTCCTGATATGGATAAGGTCGAGGAGCTTGCGGCAAGTGACGCTTCAATAAAGGGTATCTGGTGTTGCCCGAAATATTCCAATCCCGACGGATTTACCTATTCCGACGAAACGGTTGAGAGACTTGCTTCTATGAAGACGGCTGCTCCCGATTTCAGAATATTCTGGGACAACGCCTACGCGGTCCACGAGCTTTACGCCGACAGAGCCGACAGGTTAGCCGACATCTTCGCGCTCTGCCGTAAATATTCGACTGAGGACAGAGTGTTCTATTTCGCTTCTACCTCAAAGATATCCTTCCCCGGCGCGGGTGTGGCTATTATGGCGGCTTCCGAGAAGAATCTTGCGCAGATAAAGCCTATAATGGGAGTTCAGACCATCGGCTTTGATAAGATAAACCAGATAAGACACGTTAAGTATTTTGGAAACGCGGACAATATCAGAAAGCATATGATGGTATTGGCTGAGGTGATAAGACCCAAATTCGAGATAGTTGAAAGAGTTCTTTCGTCCGAGCTTGGCTCGACGGGCGCGGCAAGATGGAATAAGCCCAACGGCGGTTATTTCGTAAGCCTTTATACCGAAAACGGTTGCGCAAAGAGAGCATACGAGCTCTGCTGTGAGGCAGGTGTTGCCCTCACTAAGGTGGGCGCAACCTATCCCTACGGCAAAGATCCCGACGACAGCAATATAAGAATAGCTCCCACATTCCCTTCAAACGAAGACCTTGAGACGGCAATGAAGGTTCTTGTGGTATCTGTAAAGCTTGCGGTTCTTGAAAAGCTTCTCGCCGCATAAAATATAAGTATATCCCGACGCATAAACGTCGGGATATACTTGTAACGGAGGGAAATATGGAGCTTTTCTTGGGAGTATTTATATCGGTTTTTGTGGCTGAAATGGGTGATAAAACTCAATTTCTGATGATCGCTATGGCGTCGAGGCATAAGGCTCGGGATATTATCGTGGGGGTCCTTTTGGCTATCGGGGCGCTGAATGCCCTGGCTATCTGCGTCGGTGTGCTGCTCGGCGGTGTTCTGCCACGGACAGCAATAAGCATCGCGGCGGGACTTGCGTTTTTCTTCTTTGCCTATTCCTCGCTATCTCCTCTTGTGAATGAAGAGGGGGAAAATGACCGCGGAAAGAGAGGGAAAAGCTCTGTTTTCGGTGTTTTTTGCACATTTTTTGTTGCCGAGCTTGGTGACAAAACACAGCTTACCGCACTTACGGAGGCAGCCGAGTCGGCATCAAAGGGCTTTGAGCTGTCTAAAATACTCCTCGTTTTCGCGGCTGCCTCAGTGGCGCTTTTCGCGGCTGATCTTCTGGGACTCGGAGTCGGATATTTCCTCGGTAAGGCTTTGCCCACTGCCGTTTTTTCGGTGGTATCCTTCTGCATTTTTTCGGTATTCGGCACTGTAAAGCTTATAGACGGACTTTCCGATGTCTTTACTTCGTCAAGGATAGCCACAATAGCGATCTGCTCCGCGGTAACAATGATGTTTCTTTTTGCTTCATATCTGAAAGGAAGAAAAATATATGTCAAACAGAAAAAAACCGACACAACGTGATACAAATATTTTTCCGTACACCGATTCCAATAAAAGATATTATACCTATGACTATTATCTGAGACGGACCTTTGGGGGAAAGTGCGCAAAGATTCCGATCGACGGAGGCTTTACCTGTCCGAACATCGACGGAAGATGTGGGGTGGGAGGCTGCATATACTGCTCCTCGAGAGGGAGCGGCGATTTTGCCGAGAGAGCCGAGCTGTCGGTCTCGGAGCAGTACAGAATAACGAGAGAAAAGCTATCTTCGAAATGGTCTGTCGAGCGATGTATTCCGTATTTTCAGGCACACACAAACACCTATGCGCCCCTTGATATCCTCAAGGCTAAATTTGAGGAGGCACTCTCGGAGGAGGGTGTGGTCGGCTTGAATATTGCCACGAGGGCAGATTGCCTCGAGGATGACGTGGTGGAATACCTCGCCGAGCTTTCGGAGCGGACAGTTCTTACGGTGGAGCTTGGACTTCAGACCTCGAACGACAGAGTTGCGGGACTCATAAACCGAGGACACAGCTTTGCTGATTTTGTGACGGGATACAGAAGGCTGAAAGCAGCATCCGAGAGGATCAATATATGCGTTCACATTATCTTCGGACTTCCCGAGGAGGGGAGAGAGGATATGCTGAGGACCGTCAGAGACGTTGCGGAGCTTCACCCCGATCAGGTCAAGATACATCTGCTTCACGTTCTTAGGTCGAGCAGACTCGGAGAGATATATCTTAATGGGGGATATACTCCTATGACCAAGGAGGATTACGTCGAGAGGGTCGTTGAGGCGCTTGAGCTGCTTCCCGAGGATACCGTTATTGCGAGACTTACGGGAGACGGTATGTCGGAGGACCTCCTCGCACCCGATTGGAGCAGAAAAAAGGTGTCTGTTATCAACGATATAGACAAGCTTCTTTATTCAAAGGAGAGCTATCAAGGAAAATTTTATAAAAATTCTAATAAAGGATAAATTTTTAACAAATAATACTTGATATATTTTTTAATTTGTGGTATATTATTAGGTGGAAAAAATTTTGAAAGGTGGATACTCAAATGACCTATAACAAGAAAACAATTGAAGACATTGATGTTGCCGGCAAGAAAGTCCTTGTCCGTTGCGACTTCAACGTACCGCTCAAGGATGGCGTGATCACCTCCGATAAGAGAATCGTCGAGGCGCTCCCCACCATCAAGTACCTCCTCGCGCAGGGCGCAAAGGTTATTCTTTGCTCTCATATGGGCAAGCCCCACTCTATCTTTACAGAGGGCTTTGGACTCACAAAGAAGGAAAAGCAGAAGGTTGAGGCTCTTCCCGCAGAGGAGCAGGCAGCCGCAAAGGCAGAGTTCCTCAAGAAGGCTCTTGACGACAAGAAGAAATTCACACTCAAGCCCGTTGCTGACAGACTTAACGAGCTTCTCGGCGATAAGGTTACCTTCGCTGAGGATATTATCGGCGAGGACGCAAAGGCAAAGATCGCCGCTCTTGAACCCGGCAAGGCAGTTCTTATCGAGAACGTTCGCTTTGACGCAAGAGAGACAAAGAACGGCGCGGATTTTGCTAAGGAGCTTGCAAACCTCGCGGAAGTTTACGTAAACGACGCTTTCGGTACTGCTCACAGAGCACACGCTTCCACAGCAGGCGTTGCTGATTACCTCCCCGCAGTTTGCGGATACCTCATTCAGAAGGAGATCTCTGTTATGGGTAAGGCTCTCGCTGATCCCGCACGTCCCTTCGTTGCGATCCTTGGCGGAGCTAAGGTCTCCGACAAGATCGGTGTTATCAAGAACCTTATCGACAAGGTTGATACACTTATTATCGGTGGCGGTATGGCTTATACCTTCATCAAGGCAGCGGGAAACAATATCGGTACGTCTCTCTGTGAGGACGATAAGCTTGACCTTGCGAACGAAATGGTCGCAAAGGCAAAGGCAAAGGGCGTTGACCTTATGATCCCCGTTGACAACGTTATCGGTAAGGAATACGACGAGAATACCGAGTTTATGACCGTTAAGTCTGACGCTATGCCCGACGGCTGGATGGGTCTTGATATCGGTCCTGAGACCCGTGAGCTCTACGCAAGTAAGATCAAGGGCGCAGGAACTGTTGTTTGGAACGGTCCTATGGGTGTTTCCGAGTGGAAGAACTTCGCAGGCGGAACTATCGCTGTAGCATCGGCAGACTTAACGGTCATAAA
>SVSX01000070.1 GCA_015064085.1 Oscillospiraceae bacterium
TATTCACCGCTCTGTAGTCGGCGCTCGGGTCGTCGATCGCGAATTTTATTATCCTCGCGGGGGTGTCCTTCACCGAGAGCATAACGTCGGAGTCGTCGGAATTCACCACCGCAAATCCCTCTCTCCCCGCTATCGCAGAGAATTTCCCGAAGGAATCCCTTATCTGATCAAGTCCCGAAAAATAGTCGACGTGGTCGAGCTCGACGTTGAGTATAACTGCCACCGTGGGGTTAAAATCAAGGAAGGAGTCCATATACTCACACGCCTCAAAGATAAAATCATCTCCGTCTCCCACGGTATATGCCCCGTCCATTATCGAAAGCTCCGCTCCCGAAAGGACGGTGGGAGAGACCTCTGCTCGGATAAATATTTCGGCGCACATAGAGGTACAGGTGCTTTTTCCGTGCATACCCGAAATCCCCAGCCGCCTTTTATAAGATGTCATTATGTAGCCGAGAAAGTCGGCTCTTGAGATACAGGGGATACCAAGCCTCATAGCCTCAAGATATTCGGGATTATCGGGGGAGATCGCCACGGTGTAGACTACGGCATCATAGCCTCGGACGTTCCCGGCTCTGTGCTCGTAGCTTATACTTATCCCCTCACCCGAAAGCCTTTCGGTAAGCGCCGAGGGGGAGCGGTCCGAGCCGCCCACCGCAAAGCCTCTTTTTTTCGATATAGAGGCGAGAGAGGACATATTTATCCCCCCGATCCCGATAAAATATATACTTTTCTTTCCCCGAAGAAGCTCTGCTATCCGCTGAGCTCCGTGGTGGGTATTGGGTGTTGACATAAGCTCTCCTTCCAGTGTGCCGTACATATAAAAAAGGTTTTTCGTTTACAATATTTTTTGATTATTTCAAATTTGTTTAAAGTTGTTCACACAAAAATTGCAAAATCATTGAATAACCGTCAAAAAGAAATTGTATAATATATTACAGGTAGAATATTTGGAAAAATTTCTGACAATATTATGCTATCTTATTTTCTTACAACGGAGGAATGGAAAATGCAAATTACAGACGTGAAAGTCAGAAAACTCTTCGACGAAGGACCAATGAAAGCCATTGTTTCGGTTACATTCGACGGTCAGCTCGCCGTACACGACATCAAGGTTATTAACGCAAGAGACAAATTCTTTATCGTGATGCCCAGCAGAAAGAACCCCGACGACACCTACAGAGACATCGTGCATCCCATAAACGCTCAGTTCCGCTCGATGCTCGAGGAGGAGGTAATTTCCGCTTATAACGCCGCCCTTGAGGAGGCTGAGGCTGAAGCGAACGAGGAGCTTGCAACGACTCTTTAATTTTTATATGAAGCTGTCTCAAATTTTTTGAGACAGCTTCTTTTTTGCTTTTTGGGGTCTCGCCAAAGCTGACGTCACGCGAGATAACCGTGGGAGAGGAGAATTCCTCCGCCCCGTCTCACCGTCATTATCCCGAAGCTCGGTCTTCCCTCCGCGGGACGTCCGATACTGCCGGGATTAAAGATGTAAAGAGGCTTTTTCAGCCTCGCGCCGTAAAGCTCATATCCCTCGGGCAGATATTCGCAGATCGGAATATGCGTGTGCCCGAAAAGCAGCACGTCGGCATCCGCCGCCTGCGCCTTGGCTATGGCATTAAGAGTGGTGTGCTTCACCGACGCCGTATGCCCGTGCATCATCAGTACAGTATATTCCCCAACCGAGATCCTTCGTTCCTCGGGAATTCCGCTGTCGCCAAAAAGAGAGAAGCCGTCGCAGTTTCCCCTGACGGATATCACGGGCGCGTCAAAGCTCATTCCCTCAATATCCCTCGTAAGGTCGCCGAGAAAGAGTATCTGGTCCACCTTCCCCGCTCGCCTCACCGCTTCCTCTATTCTGTCGGTCCTGCCGTGAGAGTCGGAAAGTATCAAGGAGATCATACGGGCACTCTCTCTGCCACCGGGGCGCAACTTATTCCGACACCTCGGGGGATAATTATTCTTCCCGCAAGGGGCAGACACTCGATCTTAAGCTCCTCAAACTCGTAAAGCTCCCCGTCTATACTCGCGCTCCGCTTTTCGGGAAAGCGCATAAACAGACTCTTGCACTTTCCGTGGCTGAGTACCTTCATATTTTTTTCGGTTATATGCGTTCCCTTTTTATAGCTTCCCACAAGAGAAACAAATTTGCTTCGCGAAACGTTGTTCACAAAAATGGTGTCTATATTACCGTCGTTGAGGCTCGACCGAGGATTTGAGTTAAAGCCTCCGCCGCAGAAGCTGCCGTTGGCTATCGTTGTGAGCAGGAAATGCTTCTCCTCCTCGACTCCTCCCTCAAGGGCAAGCTTTAGCTTTACTGTAGGCTTTTTCACAAGAGTGATTATAAGCCCTGCCACGTATGTAAGCTTTTTCGGAAAATGCTTCTTTCTTCCGAGCTCCTCTTTTTTCTTTACGACCTCGCAGTCAAATCCAATGTTTACCATATTGATCGCCAGAATATCGTTGCAGCGGAGAAGATCGATGCTCTCCTCTCTGCCACCGACCTGCGCGGATATATCTAAAAAGAGAGATGGCACAGTGAAATTTTTTACAAAATCATTTCCCGTTCCCACGGGTATCACACCGACAGCGGCATCCTTGCAGAGTCCGACTCCGTTGACCACCTCACAAAGTGTACCGTCGCCTCCGCAGGCGTAAAATCTCGCGGGGAGCTCTTCGGCCTCCTCACAAACGCGGCGCACAAATTCAGTGGCGTCGCCCACGCCCTTGGTGAAATAACATTCGTATGTAATCTTCTCAGCCTCGCAGACCTCTCGGATCTTAGCCTCAAGCTCCTCTGCGTGTCTTCCCTTGCCCGATCTTGGATTGATTATAAAATAGTGCTTCATAAAGATCTCCCTTTCGGTTTTTATGACTATATTATATCACACCGAAAAGAAGTTGTCCACTGCTTTTACCATTTTATTATATGCAATTAAGTAAAATTCACCCAATCCCGCCCTTGCGCATATACTTTCGGTGAAAGCCTGAAGGGCTTCTAAAACGATTTGGAGGTCAGATATGCAGATAGACAGACAGTCTCTTGAAAAATTACTTACTCTGAACGACCGACAGCTCATCGCCGTCATAAACAGACTCGCCGCCGACAGCGGAATAGACCTTTCTGCCTTCGGGGTAAGCTCCGGCGACGTGAAAAAGCTGCGGAGCGCCCTGGGATCTGCCACCGACGAGGATCTCGAGAGGGTAGCAAAGCTCTATGAGGAGAACAAAAGCCGTGGAAAATCCTAACGAAAAGACGATCGATGCTCCGCGCCCCGACCTCTCCGCTATGCTCGAAAAGGTCCTGGCAAACCCCGAGATCATAAATATGGTAGCCTCGGCGGTAGGCGGCGGCAAGGAGGCGGATAAGGCAGACGATCCGACCTCTGACACTACCTCAGACGACCTTCCCGCCTCGCTCACTCTTCCCGACGGACTCGGCGATAAGCTCCCCGAAATAATGAAGGCGCTCTCGCCTATGCTCTCAAAGGGCGGCGGGGGAATAAAGCCTGAGAATAACGACCGCAGAGCCTGTCTTCTTTCGGCGCTGAAGCCCTATCTCTCAAAGGAAAGATGCGAGGCGATCGACTATATGCTGGCACTCGGTCGGATCTCGGCGCTCCTTAAGAGCATCACTTAGGCGGAGGTGACAAGATATGTACACGAGATACCCAAATTACAGATTTTCGGGAGGGGTGCGCGTACCGAACAACTACAGCGGAAACGCCTTCCGTCAAAGTGAGCCTCCCCCCGACGAGCCTATTCGGGAGGTAAGCAAGGAAGAGCTCCGAGATGAGCCCGAAGAGCTTACTGAGCCGACCCCCGAAAGTGAGGAGCTGACAGAGAAAAGAGATATTCCCGTCGCCCTTCCCCTATCATCCCTGCCTCAAAAAAAGCAGGATGCCCCACGCCTGAGCCTTGGAAGATCGCTGCTCGGGCTTATCGGAAGCGAGGAGCTTCTCCTCCTCGCGCTGATATTCATACTCTCCTCCTCGGAGGTTCAGGACGACACAGTCCTCTTCCTTATATTACTGCTCTTTGTATCTTAGCTCCACAGCTTTGGAAGAGCGAGCCGCCCCCTGTATCTATAGTCTCGTGACCGATCTCGGGGCGGCAGAGCGAGGTCTCAAGGCGAGAAAATCTTCTTGATTACCATTCAGTTCACTCCTTTACCCTCTTTTTCGGCAAAAAGTTAACAAAACTAATTAAAATCATACATAAAGAATTAAAAAAATTGTGATATCATTGTATGCTGTAATATAATTTTTATTTTGTGGAGAGAAAAATGCTGGAGTTAAAAAATATCGTAAAATGCTATTCCTCGGGCGACAGCGAAGTTATGGCGCTCGGCGGTGTCAGCATGAGATTCCGCGAGAATGAATTTGTCTCAATACTCGGCAAATCGGGCTGCGGAAAAACTACCCTTCTCAACATCATCGGCGGTCTTGACAGATATACCTCAGGTGACCTTATCATAAACGGAAGATCCACCAAGGAGTTCCGTGATTCTGATTGGGATACCTATAGAAATCATTCCATCGGCTTTGTTTTCCAGAGCTACAACCTTATACCTCACCAAACGGTCCTTTCGAACGTTGAGCTGGCGCTCACCCTTTCGGGCGTTTCCAAGGCTGAAAGAAGAAAAAGAGCCGTCGAAGCCCTTGAAAAGGTGGGACTTGGAAATCAGCTCAAGAAAAAGCCCAACCAGATGTCGGGCGGTCAGATGCAGAGAGTGGCTATTGCCCGCGCTCTTGTTAACAACCCCGATATCCTCCTTGCCGACGAGCCCACGGGCGCGCTCGACACACAGACAAGCGTTCAGATAATGGACATTCTCCGCGAGGTAGCGAAGGACAAGCTGGTCGTTATGGTAACACATAACCCCGACCTCGCAGAGGAATATTCAAACAGAATAATCAGACTCTCCGACGGTCTCGTTACCGACGACACCAACCCCTATTCCGAGGAGGAGGCTGCCGCCGACGCCGAGAAAAAGAAGGTCGAGATGATAAAGGACGAGCGAAAGGCGAGAAAGGCCGCGAAAAAGGCACAGAAAAAGAAAACTATGTCCTTTGCCACCGCCCTCACCCTTTCCTTCAACAACCTTCTCACCAAAAAGGCAAGAACTATACTCACCTCCTTTGCGGGAAGCATAGGCATCATCGGTATCGCCCTTATCCTCTCCCTCTCGAACGGTATTCAAGCGTATATCGATCAGGTTCAGGAGGATACCCTCTCGACCTACCCACTCACCATCTCGGCTCAGACTCAGGACTACTCGGCGATGCTCGCCGCTATGACCGAGGTACAGGAGCTTCAGGAGGGCGAGATAGATCAGAACAAGATCTACGTTGACGACTCGCTGGGCACGATGATGTCGGCTATGATGGCAACCACCGAGAACGATCTTGTTTCCTTCAAAAAGCACCTTGACGAAAATTACGACAAGCTCAAGGACTCTGTCAGCGACATTCAGTACACATACGATTTTGACCTTCAGGTATTCACCGCCGACGGCAAGGTCCAGGTCAGCCCCACAGAGATATTTGACAATATGGGCGATGCCTTCGCGGGTATCAGCGAAATGATGGAGGGAATGGGCGGTCTCGGAATTATGTCCGAGATGATCAACAACAAAGAGCTCCTCGATCAGCAGTACGAGCTTGTCGGCGAGAACAGCCACTGGCCCACAAAGGCGAACGAGGTGGTTCTGGTCGTCAACAAGAATAACCAGATCAGCAAAATGACCCTCTATATGCTCGGCGTTCTCCCTCAGGAAGAGCTTGAAGAAATTATGACAAAGCTTATGACCGAAGGAACATACGAGGACTCCCATATGGAGGAGTACTCCCTTGACGATTTTCTCGGTATGAAATTCTATATGCTCAATACCTCGGATTTCTACGAGAAAAATATGAATGAAAACAGCGCGTACACGGTAAACGATACGAAATATTACTCCTGGAACGACATAAGAGAATACCCCTCCTATGACCAGCAAAAATTCGTAACCGAAAACGGCACAGAGCTTGTGATCTCGGGTATCGTCCGTCCGAGAGATGGCGTTACGGGCGCTTCCATCGCGGGAGCTATCGGATACACCAAGGAGCTCACAGACCTTATCCTCGATATGAACCTCAACAGCGAGGTCATCAAGCAGCAGAAGGAAACTCCCGACTACAACGTCCTCACAGGACTTAAGTTCGAGAGAACTCCCTATACCCCCGAGACTATCAGTGACCTTATATCAAAAATAGACGACGCGACGATGGATAGATTCTATCCCTTCGTTACCCAGATGATACTCACAAATCCCGAGCTTGCGGCTATGCTCGACGTAAAAGATCCTCAGTCACTCCTCGGCGTGCTCTTCCTTATGCCCACCGAATCTCAGGTACAGACGATATCCGCTATCTACGGCGCGGCGCTCAGGAACGACGCAGGGGGAGTCAAGACACTGACAGATCTTCTCACTATGGTGGGAGCTGAGCCCAAGGTTCAGATAACTCCCGAAAACTTTTTAAAGCTCCTTCCCATACTGAGCCCCGATCAGATCGCTCTCGCGCTTATGGGAATGCCCGCAAACCCCGACGCTCCGATGATTCCCCCCACAAAGGGTCTTATAACCCTTGCGGGTGACGATATGACAGGCATATACGAGGGTGTATCAAGCGCGCTCAAGGCTATGGAGGTAAATGAGGAGATATTCACACGTCTTATCGAGAACGGTAACAAATTTATCCCCGATTTCGCAAACAGCGAGACCTTCCGCTCTCTTGAGGAAACACTTTACAAAATGGCGCCTCAGATCGACGCTACCTACAAGTCAAACCTCAAGCTCCTTGGCGACGCAGAGGCTGCAGACCCCGCGTCTATCAACTTCTACGCGAAGGATTTTGACTCCAAAGACACGATAGAGGCATTCATCAAGGACTACAACGACGCTCAGACCGACGACAAAAAGAAGATCGAATACACCGATATCATCGGCGCTATGATGTCCTCGGTATCTCTTATCATCAACGTTATCTCCTACGTTCTTATCGCGTTTGTTTCGATCTCCCTTGTGGTCTCCTCGATAATGATCGGAATCATCACCTACATCTCGGTTCTCGAGAGAACCAAGGAGATCGGTATTCTCCGCTCGATCGGTGCTTCCAAGAAGGATATTTCGAGGGTATTTAATGCCGAGACACTTATTGTGGGACTTGCGGCGGGTCTTATAGGAATTCTCGCCACCGTCCTTCTCTGTCTCCCCATAAACGCTATAATCCACGCACTTTCGGGAATCTACACGATCAACGCCGCGCTTCCCGTGGCAGGAGGCATTGCGCTTGTGCTTATCAGCGTGATACTCACAGTGGTGGCGGGTCTTATTCCCTCGCGCATCGCTTCCAAGAAAGACCCCGTGGAGGCACTCCGCACAGAATAATAACAGAGGTACGAAATGGGAAATTTCAAAAACAGGCTTTACAGATTTTTTTACGGCCGCTACGGCTACGACACCCTTTCAAAGGTGCTTCTCTTCGTCTACGCGGGAGGGCTCATCGTTCATATGGTGCTCTCATTCTTCATTGAGTCGCCCTATTATTACCTCGCTTACTTTCTGCTGTCGATAGCGCTTATCTTCACGGTATTTTACCGAACCTTCTCACGAAATATTCAGAAGAGAAGAGCGGAAAATCAGAAATTCTGCAATTTCTTCAAGCTAAGACGGAACAAGTTCCGCGACAGAAAGACTCACGTCTACAGAAAATGCCCCGCCTGCAAGGCTGTCCTTCGTCTTCCCAAGGCGAAGGGAAAGCATTCGGTAGTCTGCCCGAGCTGTAAACACAGATTTGATGTCAGGGGGTAAGCTGCCCTAAAGCGTAAAAAAAGAGAGCAAGATATAAGGATTTTCTCCTTGTACGCTTGCTCTCTTTCTGCTTTTTGCAAGAACGTGGAGGCAGCCTTTTTGTTTGCTAAGGACTACTCATCCACCGCTTGTCGGCAGAATGACACGGACGGGGTTTGCGCGCTGTTTTTTTCTAAAAGTTCGTCTTCTTTCATTAACGTTTGCAAAACAATACCCCTATGTGTCATCCTGAGCGAAGCAAACAATTGAATATTGTTTGCGCAGTCGAACCCGACGAAAGGAGGGCGATGCATAGCATCGGGATCTAAGAAACGGGAGCAGTATG
>SVSX01000071.1 GCA_015064085.1 Oscillospiraceae bacterium
AATGCTTGGGGTGGCGTTCACCTTTTGAAGCTTTTTTTGGTGTTGCACTTGCTTGACAATCTGCCCTGGCGCCGCAGGCGACTGAGGGAGAGCGCGTTATAATAAAATCGGTACAAAGCTAAAGTCACGCAGGCTCCTTCCGTCACGCTACGCAGCGAACCCCCAAAACTCATTTCATTCGCTTCGGGGAACCCCTGCCGCGTGCCACCTTCCTCCCGGAGGAAGGCTATTGTGCTACTACCCGACAGTATACAAAAGGAGTACGAACAAAATTGCTCGTACTCCTTTTGATTTTTCGGCAGGCAAACCTGCTTTATGAAAGGCACCCCTTCCGTTGTTTTTTCTTATAAGCTAAAATATTTCTCCTGCATCTCGGCGATCTGACCCTTCATTGCTCTGAGGATAGCCTCGGCGCGCTTGTCGCCCGCTATATAGCGGTTCATATAGTACCCCTCTGCCTTGCAGGCAAGGTCGTGGAGAGGAAAGTAGTTTTCCATAAGGAAGCAGGCGTATTTCATAAGGCGGAAATCTCCGACGATTCGGTATTCGGCGCTGATCGTGTCAACGGCGACGGAATACTTGCTCTTTATCGCGTCGATCAGCTCACGTGTGTCGTTCTTCTCGGCAAAGACGATAGTTGAGCAGATGAGGGCGTTTCTGTTGTGCTCGGTCGAGCCGTGGCTGTCTGTACTTCCGACGATCGGCGGGTCAAAGCCCTTTTCTCTCATTTCGTAATAAAGACCTGTCTGGAAGCCGTTGTGTGAGAATATGTTTTCACCGCCAAGGACCTCGAAGGCATCGAAGGGAGCTTTCTTATAGACGTACTCGGTGTAGTCCTCTGCAAGCTGCATAGTGGGGCAGAGCCAATATGGGTGGGGGAATATACCGAGACCGCCGCCCTTCTGCACCTGCTCGTATGTCCACTCAAGGACCGCAAAGCTGCGTCTTTCCGACTCGTAGGGTCGGTCAACCGTCTTTGCCCTCTCGATTATCATTGCCTCAAATTCCTCGCGTGTCATAACGTCGGGTGCTTCGCCGTTTATGGAACGGTATTTCAGATCGTCACCCTTTTCCTGGTTGTCGTTGGGGGTTACGAGTGCGTTTATGCTGAATGTAGAGCCGAAGTTAACGTAATGGACGTGGTTCATCGGCAGATGTATCTCCTCGCCCTGGACTATCTTGAAGTCGGTTATGTCACCAAATGCCTCTATTGCCTCAAGAGAGGGGTAGAAGCGTCGGTGGTCGGAAATGGTGAAGAAGTCATAGCCGTGACCTCTGTAGTTAGCGGCAACGACCGCGGGGGCTTCCTTACCGTCCGAGCGGCTTGTGTGAATGTGAAGATCGCCGCGGAAGGGGAGCTTTCCCTCCATATCCTCGTTCAGGCTGTAGACCGAAAGCTGATATTTCGGCTTCTTGTCCTCGGGATTTTCAAAGATGAAGATATAATGCTCACCCTCGCCCTCAAAAAAGGCGGTGAAGCGAATGTAGCCGTCCTCGTCGGGGATCGCCTCAAGAATGGAACGACCGCTTCTTTCGGGATATACCGAGGGGATAGACTGATTTACCTTCAATACCTTGATAGTATAGCTCTTTCCTTCGGTGAATGACGCCTGAGCGCCGAGGGGCTGAATATTTACAGTCTGCTCTCTGTCACCGAGAAACACCTTGGGATAAATGTCGAAATCGTAAAGTATTCTGTTCATAGCTACTCTCCTTGCTATTCTCCTTTTTTATTTTGTCATAGTAACGGGGCAGAGCTTGCCGTCTTTTATTTCAAGTCGGTCGATGCAGAGCATTCTGTGGTGGGGATTTGTGTCGCCTATCGTTCTGCGGTGGTACGCAACGTAATGCTGTCCCTCGAAGAAGAAGGCGCTGTTGTGACCGGGTCCGTCGGCAATGTCACTTGCTTTCAGCACGTCGCCGTAATATTTGAACTCTCCGCAGGGGGAGTCTGCCACAGCGGCTTTTACGCAATACGTGCCGTTGCCCCAAGAGCCCGAGGAATACATAAGGTGATATTTTCCGTCTATCTTCATAACGTAGGGGGCTTCGACATAGTTTTCGGGGGTCAGCTCGCGGACGATACCGCCGAAGGAGGGCTCGGGCATCGGCTCAAAGCCGTCCATAGTGTCCTTCATTTTTGCCACCATCATATGTCTCCAGCCGCCGTAATAGAGATAGGTAGCTCCGTCATCGTCGGTGAAGAAGTGCGCGTCTATCGGCTGAGCGCGGTTGTAGATAGCGTTGAGGAGAGGTCTGCCGTCCTCAAAAACATTCTTGAAGGGTCCCATAGGCGTGTCGCATACGCCAACGTAAAGACCGCCGATCTCTTCTTCGGTCATAATGTTATTGGCGGCGAAAATTATATAGTATTTTCCGTTTTTCTCTATGGCACTGGGCGCCCAGATGGCGCTGACCGCACCTTGATACGTACTCATATCGAGAATATTTCTCGTAACCTCAAAGCTCTTCAGATCCTTTGTGGTGACAAGGTCAAGATTAAGCTGCTCGGCAAAGGGAAGGGAATTTGTTACGTACATATAGACGGTATCGCCGTAAACACGGGATTCGGGATCGGCATACCAGCCGTTTACAACGGGATTTTTCATTGCGGTCTTATCCTTTCTTTAGTGGTGTTTTGATTATCTTTGCGTTTCAATGATTTTTCATTATTCAATATTTTAACACAGTGAAAAATCAAAGTCAAGGGGTTTAAAATATTATATTTCAAAATAAAAAGAGAGGCTGCGCCAAATGCGACAGCCCCTCGGTCGAGTTGATTTCAGATCAGGTCGACAAGCTCCACAAAGGTATCTGTTTTGCTTTTGAAGTTATGGTCGGCGTCCTTCACCCGTATGACGCGAAAGCGAGGGAGGTTTTTTATTTCCAGCATCGGTATGTAGGAAAATGACGGGTCTTCAGTGCCGTAGACAAATATCTTTTCAACACTGTCAAGGGTCGAAAGTGTTCGATTTATCTTGTGAGGGTCGATCATAAGAGGCATATTGATGCCCATTATTTTCTTTACGTCTGTTAGCTGATTGGCTAAAAACAGATTTTGATAAGCTCCGTTGGACGAACCGACAAGAAAGAGCTCAAAATTGTCAAATCCCTTTTCGCTTATGACCTTTTCGATCACGGATTTGTCAATGTCGCAGGAGATCTTCGGATCAGGTGGGTTGGAGGCGCATATCACGGTGTACCCACGGCTTGAATTGAGCCGTTTTGCCATTTTCAGATATTTATCCTCATAGCCTCTGCAAGTGCCGCCTCTTCCGCTTTTTATAAAGACGATCCCTTCGTTCCCGTAAATTATCCCGTAATCCAAGCTGCCTCTGACATTCAAAGTTGCGTCAAAATTCATTTTAGCTTCAGCCCTGCTTTTTAGTTTTCTTTTTATCTACTATACGGCAGATCAGTACAATAATAAAGCAAAGTACATTTATTGCAAGAAAGGCGATAAACAGCGGGGCGAAGCGCTGCATAAGGGAGATAGCTGACCAGTAAATGCCCACCAAGGTGGTCACAATGCAAATTATCCAGAAAAATTTTCTGTTATCAAGATTCATAACGACCTCCTTAACCCACAAATCTCATAAACATCATAGCTATAACGGTAAGCATTGATGCAAGTGTTGCGACCATAGCAACGATCATAGGTATATCTCTTTCTTTCATAGGGCTTCTCCTTTGTCAAGTGGTATAAAAATTATATCATATTTCAGAATGTAAGTCAACGTAATTTCTGCCATTCCAAATCAAAAGTTTTTCCGTTTTTTGATTTTATTTATGTTTGAAGAATTTAAACACCAAATTGTGTATTTTTTGTTGTCTGTTGTTTTGGCGGAGAAGGAGAGATTCACTTCTCGGCAAAGCCGAGAGGCAAGTTGCGTTTTGTAAAGCTTTTTTGTTTATATGGCGGCAACTTGCGTAGAGATCTTTCAGCCCCATTCTCAATCAAAACAACAGAGGGCACTGCAGTACCCTCTGTTGTTTTGCCTTAAACGAGTGAAAAGGTCAAAAATTGAGGTAAAACTGAAGAAAAGGTCAACGGTTTTATTCAAACCACTCCGAATGCATTTCTTCCAACAATTCTAAAGAAAGTTCGACACGGCTGTCGGGTAAGAGTGAATCCACTCCACAAAACGGGCAAATTGCGGTTTCGCCGTTTTTATCATTGATGTAAGACTCCGAAACCAAATCACTTTCAAAAATATTTTTGCAGAAGAAGCATCCGCATTTCTTGCTTGACAAAATACTTTGCTTGTTAGAGATAGAGAATTGATGCCAATAGGTACACAGTTCTTTTTCCGTCAATTTTGGATAGCCATTTGTCTTCCAGATATACCGAGAATTTAGGTAAAGGTAAATATCATAACGCTTTTTGTATTCTTCAAGCGTCATATCATTAGCACCGCCTCCATCAAAGCAGGCATCGTTTTCCCAACCACAATATTTGCATATATCGTAATCACATTGTGATTGAAATTCGGTTTTTCCGCAAACCGGACAAATAACTTTATTGGGCATCCTATTCATCTCCTTTCTAAATTTCATTATACCACACAATCGCAAATAAATCAAGGCGTAGCCTTGTATATCATCAATTCCGCAGGAATTGCATATCACCAACACGAAGTGTTGTATATCATCAAGCCGCAGGAAAAATGCACGCTGGCGCGTGATGAGATACAAGGGCGGCTCGCCGCCCTTGATGATATACACCGCACGTTGTGCGGCGATGATATACCAAGCCTGCGGCTTGGATAAAAAAATTCGACAAGTCGAAACTTGTCGAATTTTTTGGCGGAGAAGGAGAGATTCACTTCTCGGCAAAGCCGAGAGGCAAGTTGCGTTTTGCAATTTTTTTCGTTTATGTGGCGGCAACTTGCATAGAGATCTTTCAGCCCCATTCTCAATCAAAACAACAGAGGGCACTGCTGTACCCTCTGTTGTTTTGGCGGAGAAGGAGAGATTCGAACTCTCGAACCCTGTTACAGGTTACACGATTTCCAATCGTGCGCCCTCGACCAACTAGGCGACTTCTCCATATGTTTTTTTAGCCCTTTTTATCGGACTCGTATATTATACCACAACAAAATCAAAAAATCAATACCTTTTTTCATTTTTTTTTGATTTATTTGAAAATATTTTTCCTGTGATTGCCAATAGGGATTTTTTATAAAATTTTTTATAAATTTTTAAAAATCATGTTGACATTTTTCACTTTTGTGTTTATAATTTATTTAGTCGGTTATTTACATTGGAGTAAAGTTTGAAATAAAGCAACAACGCCCCGCCAATCGGAAGGAATAGAAAAAAAGACTACCGCTTGGTAACCGAAAAAACAGTATAAAAACAGATTTATGCGGTCAATATTTTTCTGTACCACTCACCTTAACGTGCTGTGCAGTGTGTCTGCCTTCTTAAGTAATATTTTAAAAAAATTTTTTGAATGTTACGTTACGGCTTCGGATTTCATATCCCTTTTGTACCTTGTAGCGTAGCGGAAAGGAATGGTTATATTTATGGAAACAAGGTGGCTTTACACGACAAGTAAAGATCTTCCTAAGCTCAGAGAGATCTCTAATGACACATGTGTAATACCTATGGGCTGTATCGAAAAGCATGGACTTCACATGCCTCTCGGAACAGATACTATCGCAGCAAGTATGGTAACCTATCTTGCGTCACAGATCGAGCCCGTATGTGTATTTCCCGATTTTATTTTCGGTGACGTTCCTGAAGGATCGCCCAAAATGCATCCGGGTACTGTGACAATACCTGTTGAGACCGAGATACTTATGCTTGAAACGCTTTGCACTCAGATAGCGAGAAACGGCTTCAGAAAGATCCTGGTCATTAACGGACACGGAGGGAACGTGTCTTGGCTCAATGTATTTATGCGTAAGATGACGACAGAGAAGAGAAATTTTGTTTTTGGACACATAGAGCTGCCACTTGTCGCTCCTCATACAATGGCGGAAAAGCTTATTGAGGAAGGAAGCGGATGTATGCCAGATCTCACGTCTGAGGACGAAGCCACAATTCTTCGTCTGCACGAGCAAAAAATGAGGATCGGACACGCTTGTATGGGTGAGGCGTCTTATATCATGGGCTGCGCCCCCGAATCGGTTCACCTTGAGTATCTGGGAGTAGAGGCGGGAAGGCGTCTTCATATTTTGGATCACTATTCAAAGGCAGGGATATCGATCCACGCTTGGCCTTACGATTGTCCTACCGCATATGGCGGAGACGATCCCGTCGACTGTAATGAGCGCATAGGAAAAGCGGCTTTGAAGCTTGGCGCGGAAATAATCGCAGAGCGTATAAAGCTCTTCAAGGAAGACGAAGTTTTTTGGAATTGTCAGGAAGAGTTCCAGCAAGGCTGGTGATTAGTTTTAACACAAAATTTTGAACTTTACGTTACGGCTTCGGATTTCATATCCCTTTTGTACCTTGTAGCGTGGCGGAAAGGAATGGTCATATTTATGGAAAGGCTGAAAACAGTCAGAGCAGGACTTCTTTGATAGTGAGGAAAGCGATATGATGAATAATTTACCCTGGATGTACAACCGTGATCTGATAGCTAATACCATACCCGCTATGAGATATGACGCCTCTCGGGATTTCTCTGCGTGGCAGAGTGAGGCGAGGGCTAAGCTCCGTGAGCTTCTCGGACTTGATTCTATAAAGCGCCCTGACGATATGAACTTTACAGTCGAATACGTAAAGGAGGAAGAGGAGTATACCGAATACAGATTTACCCTTGAGAGCGAAGAGGGATATGTATTTCCTACAGTTCTCAGAAGACCCAAGGGAAAGGAGGGGAAGCTCCCCGCGATCATTTGTCTTCAGGGACATTCCACGGGATTTCATATCTCCCTCGGGAAGCCGATATATGCGGGAGACGAGGATGATATTTCTCACGGAGACAGAGATTTTGCCGTAAGAGCTATCAAAGAAGGATACGTTGCCGTAGCTGTTGAGCAGAGAAATTTCGGCGAGTGCGGAAGCAAGCCTGACGGCAATCCCAACTGTCACGTTTCCTCAATGAACGCTATCATCAACGGAAGGACTACCATAGGAGAGCGTGTACACGACGTTTCCTGCGTTATCGATACTCTTATTGAGCATTTTGATTTTGTTGATACCGAGAGAATTATGTGTATGGGCAACTCGGGAGGCGGTACTACCACCTTTTACGCGGCGGCTATCGACGAGAGGATATCCTTCGCAATGCCATCTTGCGCTGTCTGCACCTACAAGGATTCTATTGCCGCTATGAAGCACTGTGTCTGCAATTTTGTGCCGAATATCGCAAAATATTTCGATATGGGCGATATTGGAGGGCTTATAGCGCCAAGAGGACTTGTGGTGGTCAACGGAAGGGAAGACAAGATATTCCCCGACGGTGGAGTCAGAGAGACCTTCTCACTGATAAGTGAGCTTTATTCCGCGGCGGGTGTGCCCGAGAGCTGTGTTCTCGTTACGGGAGACGGCGGTCACAGATTTTATGCCGATCCCGCGTGGCGTGAGCTTCACAGATTAGCTAAGGACAGATAATAATACTGCCCGACTTATTAAATACAAAATGGCTGTCACGAAGGCGTGCAAAATTAGCGGTAAAATTGAATTTAGCCACCACGTTTTTTGTGGTGGCTTTTTGATATGCAGAAAGCAAATAAAAACCCCGCACGAGGCGGGGCGAGGATTACTTGATATATTCTGCGAGATCATACTTGTTCAGATACTTATAGAAATACTCCATGTAATATTCTTTGTTCTCCTCAAAGTCCTTCCATACAACAGATATAAGGTGA
>SVSX01000072.1 GCA_015064085.1 Oscillospiraceae bacterium
TTCTTCGTCATAATTGGCGTTGTATAGATAACCCGCCGCGGCTTTTTCTTTTTCAGTCATTTGTTACCTCGTCAAATTCTTATTTATCGGTGAGTTTATTATATCATATTTCTATGAACTTTTCAACAGATTTGACTTTTCTTTGTTTCCTCCGCCGCAATTTTTGAGGGCTGACGGTTTCGTCAGCCCTCGCGTTATGTTACTTTTTTGTTTTGTTTTTATACTTAGCATATTTTATGCCGAACGCCGCAAAGCAGCCGAGATATAATCCAATAACGAAGCCTATAAGAATTGCTATTCCATAGTTATGTAAACTAACAAGATTGATGATAAATTGAGGAAGTAAGCACAATGTAAATAATACCACAAGTGGTATTAGACGCCCCTTGAAAACGCGCTCCATCATAGCAACCCGAGACGCGTCATCACAAAAGATTTCTTCATCTCCGTTCATTTCAGATGCAGGTTTTCTGAAATAACTGTATCCAACATAATCCTGTATATACTCCCAGCCACAATCATTGAACATCTGAACATATTCTGCCCTGTGAGATAGACCCTCCTGATTATAGTCGAGCTGATATACAACATCATATGGCTCACATTCTTCAAAATGATATACACCGAGACCTGAGATCTTGATAAATTTCCAGCCTTGTTTATGCATCTCTCTTAAATAGTCTTGTTCTTTTTCGTGATTAAAGATGCTGAAGTATTTGAATTGCTTTTTTGTTTTCATATCAGATTTCCTCCTGCGTTATTTTGTAAAGGCGCTTTATCCTATTTAGCTCAATATTAAGAATTTCAAGACCAAGATCCGTGATCTCGTATATTTTTCGCTTATCTTCTTCTCTTACAAACCGAATTACACCGTCCTTCTCCATTTTTGAAAGGCTTCCGTACATCGTACCGGGCGCTAACCTTATTGCTCCGTCGGTCATATTTTCAACCATTTGGACGATGCCGTAACCGTGGTTTGGCTTCTGCAAGCAAAACAAAATGTAAAATGCCGTTTCGGTCATAGGCATATACACTTTTTTTATATGCTGATCCATTGTTCCCTCCTTTTGATAGAATTCTTGAAGCTGTATTCGTTTTGGTTCAATGTATCGCAGTGCGATACATATTGGCTATATTATATCGCACTGCGATGTATTTGTCAAGAGCTTTTGAAAAAATTTTGAAAAAAGATGGGCATGCTATTTTTTTTGCTTCCTCCGACGCAATTTTTGAGGGCTGACGATCGATTTCGTCAGCCCTTGCTCTTTGAGTCATCGATTAAAGATAATTAACCGCCAAGATCACGACGCTCGTAACGATCATAACGATGCCGACCACGCGATTTAAGGTTTTTGCATTAGCCTTGTTGGCAATTTTGGCGGCAATTCTCGCCCAAACAAGCGTAAACACAACGCACAACACAAGGCAAAGGATATCGGGCATTCCCCCGATTACAAAGTGGCTGACACCTCCGGTCAAAGCAGTAAACGCCATAATAAACACGCTCGTGCCAACCGCCAAGTGCATAGGATATCCCAGGAAAGAGGTCAGAACAAGAAGTAGCATCATTCCGCCACCTGCGCCTGCAAAGCCGCAGATAAATCCGACGAATATGCCGCCGACGATCGCCTTGATCAGTCTGCTTTTCCGGGAGCTTTCCTCCAATTGCTCTCTCGTTTTGTTGACGGGCTTCAGAAGGAATCGCAAGCCAATAATAATCAGTGCGATCTGCATCGTGCCGCTCATAGCCTGTTCGGGTAAAAAGCTTGCTACGAAGCTGCCGATCATCGTTACGACCAGCACGCTCACAAGCAACGGCAAGCTGTTTTTCACGTCCAGGTTTCCGCTTTTCTTATAGGTATACGCGCTGACAAGGCTTGCCAGAACGTCGCTGATCAGTCCTATGCCAACCGCATTATAGGCAGGCACACCTAAAAAGGTTATGAGCATTGGGCCTATCACCGCGGCGGCACTCATACCGGCAAAGCCGGTCCCAATACCCGCGCCCGCACCTGCGATAAAGCATACAAGTATTTTTATCAGAATATCTTCCATTGTATATCTCCGTTAAGTTATCATTTGCTAATAAGATATTATACCATAATTTTGTGAACTTTTCAACAAATTTGGCTTTTCTTTGTTTCCCACGGCCAAAAATTTTGAGGGCTGACGATTGATTTCGTCAGCCCTCGCTATACATTGTCTTTTCGACAAATTGGAGTTTATTTAATAATCAATCACCACAATAATTTTGTGGCAATTCTCGCATTTATAAGCGGGAGGCCCTGATGCAAAGAGTTTTATATCATCTTTCCCTTTAAGGATTGTGATTTTATCGTCACTATTGCTCCACTATAGTCAATCGTCTATAATGTTTCCCTTTTCAACGTTCTCGTTTATAAGCCCTTCGGTATATTTCCATATTTTCTCTGAGCCTAGATTTGTTGTTTGCTGTCTGCCAACAACTTTAGATCTCGTCACTTTATGCTCACGCCAATCCGCACCGCCATTGGAGTTGTTAAGGAGAAGGGGTTGAAAGTTGTCCATTACCCTTGCAAAGCGTGCTTCGGGAGATTTTCCTGCTTCAAATTCTTCAAAAAGTGCGCGAAGTTCCCGATGCTGATCTTCCGGAAGCATTCCAAAGATCCTGTCCGCTGCTTTTTCCTCCCGTGCTTTTTGTGTTTGCAACGCCTTGGTATCATAGGCGTAAGTATCACCCGCATCGATTTCAACGATGTCGTGGATCAATGCCATAATCATTGCTTTTGTAACATCAAATTCTTCGTTGGAATATTCCCTCAGAAGATAAACCATCATCGCCATATGCCATGCGTGCTCAGCATCGTTTTCCCGTCTGCCGTGATTACTTAAGTGTGTCTGACGCAAAATGTTCTTTTCCTTATCGGCTTCAAGTATAAAAGCCAATTGTTTTTCAAAGCGTTCTATATCCATATTCTTTACCATTTAGTTGCCCGGAGCAATATATCCCTTAGCATTAAGCGCTTCCCCAATCTGCTCAAGAATTTCTTCACTTTCAGCGCGAACAGTATGATAGTGATATCCACCGGTAATATGCATCAGTTCGACCGACTTCCCCGTTCTGACGCTTTCAATAAACTGAATAATTTGCATCCGAGATGAAATATTCAGCTTTGCCTCCATTTTTCCGTATGCCTTATGCCATACGTACACGTCAGCGACGATACCGCCTAAGTCAACAATGGTTTGCAATTCATCCTCGGTCTGATCGGTGGTATGAAACACCTTGAAAACTCTTTCCTTAAAAGGAGAAGATCGGATTATGTATCCGGAATTTGTTGAAAAAATATCGTTGCCTTGCTCCTTCAAAATCGAAATATCACGCACAATGATTTGTCGGGAAACTCCGTATCTGTCTGAAAGTTCATTACCTGAGATCGGCTTCTTTTCAGACAATAGCAAATTGACTATGCCTTTTCTTCTCTCGACTGACTTCATTGATTTACCTCTTTGTTTTTATATTGCATGAAGATTTTTAAGAGAAAGATCGAGGATAGGTGACGAGTGAGTGAGCGCGCCGCTTGAAATATAATCTACACCAATATCGACAAGACGAGCAATGTTCTCTCTCGTTACATTACCGCTACATTCGGTCTCAGCCTTGCCGCGACAAAGCTCGACAGCCTTTTTCATATCTTCTACCGCCATATTATCAAGCATAATAATATCCGCGCCCGCTTCAAGAGCCTCCTTGAGCATATCAAGGTTCTCGACCTCGATCTCGATCTTACGGACAAACGGCGCGTATTCCTTTGCCATTCTGACGGCTTCCTTAACACCGCCTGCCGCGCCGATATGGTTATCCTTGAGAAGGATACCGTCGCTGAGGTTATATCTGTGGTTGTAGCCACCGCCGACCTTGACAGAATATTTCTCGAATATTCTCATATTTGGAGTGGTTTTTCTTGTATCGAGAAGCTTTGTTTTTGTTCCTTTCAAAAGATCTGCGATCTCCCTTGTATAGGTCGCGATACCGCTCATTCTCTGCAAATAGTTAAGCGCTGTTCTCTCCCCTGAAAGAAGAACGCGAATGTCACCGCGTACCAAGCCGAGCTTCTCGCCCTTCTTAACGGTATCGCCATCCTCGCAATAGAAAATAACTTCGGTTTTTTTATCAAGAAGCTCGAATACTCTTTTGAACACCTCAAGACCTGCAATCACGCCGTCCTGCTTACAGATAAGGTCGACCTCTCCGGCTTGATAATGAGGCATTACGGAATTAGTGGTAATATCCTCGCTTGTGATGTCCTCGCGCAGAGCCTGCAAAATAAGCTCGTCCGCATTCATTTTCATTGTGATATTATTCATGGCTCAATCTCTCCTTTTCGATAGCCGCAAGAACGGCGGCTTTATATTCCTCTTGGTAGTTTTCGTATTTCTTTTTGTCAACTGTGATTTCGGTCTCGTCTGTCAGAGGCTCATAGCCCTCTATGATGTGCTTTGCGGCACGTTTTGCAAACACAAGGCTCTCAAGCAGCGAATTGCTTGCAAGTCTGTTTCTGCCATGAACGCCGTTGCAAGCCGTCTCTCCAGCAGCGTACAAACGCTCCATAGAGGTCTTGCTGTATCTGTCAACGTCGATACCACCCATAAAGTAATGCTGTGAAGGTACTACCGGGATCGGTTCTTTGGTCGCATCGTAACCTTCTTCAAGACAACGCTGATAGATGTTCGGGAAATGTGTTTTGATCTCCTCCGTAGGGATCGGAGCCATAGAGAGCCACACGTGCTTACTTCCTTCCTTTTTCATTTCAGCGAAGATAGCGTTTGCCACCACATCGCGAGGCAAAAGCTCGTTGACAAATCGCTCTCCCTTGGAATTGAGCAGGATCGCTCCTTCACCGCGTACCGACTCGGAAATAAGGAACTCTCTGCTTCCTTCCTTTTCGGTATAGAGAGTAGTGGGGTGGATCTGAATGTAATCAATGTGCTGCAACTTGATACCGTATTTGAGTGCAAGCGCGATGGCATCGCCCGTCAGATGCTTGTAGTTGGTGGAATGCTCAAAAATACCGCCGATTCCGCCCGTAGCAAGAACGGTATAATCCGCTTGGATCGCGGAATATTCTCCGTTTTCATCGTGACCTATAATGCCATGACATTCGTTGCCGTCACAAATGAGATCTACCATTGTGTAGTTTTCGATAATGGTGATATTCTCTCTGTTTCTTGCCGTCTCGAGCAGGTGCGAGGTGATCTCCTTACCGGTTTCGTCCTCGTGAAACAGAATACGCCCGTGGGAATGAGCCCCCTCACGAGTGTAGACAAATTCCTCGCCATTCTTCTCAAAGCGAACGCCAAATGAAACAAGATCGGAGATAATCTCTTGCGAAGAGTGTATCATAATATGTACTGAATCGGGATTATTCTCATAATGTCCCGCCTTCATCGTATCCTCGTAAAAGGAATCGTAATCGTCCTCATCACGCAAAACACAAATACCGCCCTGTGCGAGGAAGGAATCGCTTCTTCGCGCTTTATTCTTTGTTACTATTATTATACTCTTTTCTCTCGGCAAATTCAAGGCACAATATAAGCCCGCAACACCGCTGCCGACAATTAAAACGTCTTTTTTCATTTCTTTACCTTCCTAATTCCAACATTCGATACAGCGGTCTACACGCCATCTCAGCAACCGCCTCATCCACAAATACCTCTCGGTCCTCCTTCTCAAGAACAGAAAGGATATTTTCAAGCGTATTAAGCTTCATATCCACGCAGCACGGATGAGGTATCGGATAGAAAAATTTCTTCCCGGGATTATCCGTAGTCAGCTTATAATCCACGCCGTCCTCTGTGCAGATGATGAATTCCTCCAGCGGACTCTTAGCTACATACTCGATCAACTCCGCAGTGCTTCCGATAAAATCGGACATAGCAACCAACTCCGGCTCACATTCAGGATGAATGAGGATAGGCGCTTTCGGATGCAGCTTCTTCTGTTCAAGAAGCTGTTCCCTCGTGATCGCCGCATGGATCGGACAGCAACCGTCGTTAAGAATGATATTCTTTTCAGGAACCTGCTTCGCGACAAAACTTCCAAGATTTCGGTCCGGAATGAAGAAAATGTTCTTGTTAGGCAATGCCTTTACGATCCCAACAGCATTGGACGAAGTCACGCACACGTCGCTCTTCGTCTTCAGCTCAGCCGTAGAATTTATGTAGCAAACGACGGCAAGATCATCATATTTATCTCGCATCTCTTCGATCTTTCCTTTTGCAACCATATGCGCCATAGGACAGTCTGCCAAAAGATCCGGCATCAGTACTTTTTTCTCGGGATTAAGGATCTTCGCGCTCTCTCCCATAAAGGAAACTCCGCAAAACACGAGGATATCAGCCGTGCTCTTCTTGGCGACCTTTGCAAGATAGAAGGAGTCGCCTACATAGTCGGCAATCTCCTGCGCCTCGGCGGGTGCGTAATAGTGTGCAAGGATCACGGCATTTTTTTCTTTTTTTAACTGTAATATCTTATCTTTCATATCTATCTTTCCTTATCTTTCGAACAGCATTTTCTCACACAATATTATACACGTTTTGTTATCACTTGTCAATATTTGCTGTAAACATTGCAATTGATAAAACGTAGAAAAAGAGTGCCGCGACAGCGACACCCTTTGTGTATTTTACTGTGTTTTTTATCTTAGCCCCTCTGTTCACGCTTTCGGTGCATAACTGCCAATTACAGATAGATCCAAGTAAATACTGCTGCAATCGGCTATAAAAGCTACGCCTACCGTAACGCGTCTTTTTCATCAGAGAATATCTACCATTTCATTATTGAGTGCTTTGTTCATGCTTCGTACGGCGCAGAACTTTCCGCACATCGAGCAGGTATCCTCATGCTCGGGCTTGCGCTCGTCACGGATGCGCTTTGCCGTTTCGGGATCAAGTGCGCATTCCCACTGTGCCTCCCAATCAAGTGCTCGTCTTGCATCACCCATACGGTCGTCGATATCCCTTGCGTGAGGGATCTTCTTGGCAATATCTGCTGCGTGAGCCGCGATCTTGGAGGCGATAATTCCCTGTTTTACGTCGTCAACATTCGGAAGAGCCAAATGCTCGGCAGGTGTTACGTAGCAAAGGAAAGCTGCGCCCGAAGCCGCCGCAATAGCGCCACCGATGGCAGATGTGATATGGTCATAGCCGGGAGCAATATCGGTAACTATAGGACCGAGCACGTAGAAGGGTGCGCCCATACAAATGGTCTGCTGCATCTTCATATTGGCTTCGATCTGATCCATCGGCATATGTCCCGGACCTTCTACCATTACCTGCACGTCACGCTCCCAAGCACGCCCCGTAAGCTCACCGAGACGTACAAGCTCCTCAATCTGACAAACATCACTTCCGTCCGCAAGGCAACCGGGACGGCAAGCGTCACCGAGAGAAATCGTTACGTCGTACTCACGGCAGATGTCAAGGATCTCATCGTAATACTCGTAGAAGGGATTTTCCTCGCCCGTCATGCACATCCAAGCAAATACGAGAGAGCCGCCTCGAGAGACGATATTCATCTTTCTCTTATGCTTTCTGATCTGCTCAATGGTCTTACGGGTAATGCCGCAATGAAGCGTTACAAAATCAACGCCGTCCTCTGCGTGAAGTCTTACTACATCGATAAAGTCCTTTGCGGTGAGGGTTGCGAGGTCGCGCTGATA
>SVSX01000007.1 GCA_015064085.1 Oscillospiraceae bacterium
GTGCTGTGCTCACGAGAAATTACTCTCGATTTTTGATGAGGGCTGCGAAGATTTCTTCGTGTGTCACAAACTTTGGAACTGTGAGGCAAAAGCACAGGCATACAAGAAGCTTGGTAAAAAAGATGAATGTTTGCAGGAATTGAAAACATTTGCATCGTTGACAAAACATTTAAATCAAAATGCAAAAGCTGAAGACTATCAAATCAGTTTGAGAAATCCTCTGTATTTTTCAACGATAGATGATTTGAGTACGCAAGAAGAATTTATGACAACGATATATTTTGAGAAGCTGTTACCCAGATACGATAGTTTTTTTGATAATGATGAGGAATATTTGAATTTTAAAAACAGTCTTATCAAATAAAATTTGCCCCGCCTTATGCGGGGCTTTGCTTTTGTGCCCACAAAAGCAGTGCTTGTCAGGAAAAACAGACAGGCTTTCGGGGCGCATAAACCAAAGGCTCACTCCGGGAGGGAGCTCCCGACGAAGTCGGGTGAGGGAGAGCGCGTTACGATCGAATTAGTACAAATTCAAAGTTGCGCGGGCTCCTTCCGTCACGCTACGCAGCGAACCCCCAAAACTCATTTCATTCGCTTCGGGGAACCCCTGCCGCGTGCCACCTTCCTCCCGGAGGAAGGCTATGTTGCCGCCCGATAGTACAACGAAAAGGTGTAATACACTATACCTTGCAGGGCAAGGCGTGTGAAAAGGAGTACGAACAAATCGTCCGTACTCCTTTTGTTTTTTCGGCAGGTAAAACCTGCTTTATGGAAGGCACCCCTTAAGTGCCTTTTTGTTTTAGATTTCATCTCACCGAAAATTTATATATTGTGGTGTAGTCGTAGACCTCTCTCGCATCAAGCACACAGCTTGTGAAGTTCGGGTGATTTATACTGTCGGGCATATGCTGTGTCTCAAGACAAACAAAGCTCTTTGGGGTCTGTCTGAAGCCGCATTTCATAGGATACTTTTCGTTGTTCAAAAAGTTTGCCGTATAGAACTGTACGCAAGGCTGATCGGTATAGACCGACATCACTCTGCCGCTCTTGGGGTCGTAAAGCTCTGCTCTTTTCTCGATCTTACCCGTCTCACCGCCTCGGAAATTCAAGCAGTGGTCGTAACCGCCCGCGTATTTCAGCGCGGTGTCGTCACAGAAAATATCTCTTCCTATCGTCTTTGGCTTTCTGAAATCAAAGGGTGTTCCCTCAACGCTCTTAAGCTCTCCCGTGGGAATAAGCGTATCGTCGGTAGGAAGATAGCTATCGGCATCGAGGAAAAGCTCGTGGTCGAGAACATTTCCGTCCGCGCAGCCCGAAAGGTTAAAATAGGAATGATTTGTAAGGTTTATTACCGTTTTCTTATCCGTTGTTGCCTTGTAATTTATCGAAAGACCGTTATCCTCGGTGAGCTTATAGGTAACCTTGACGGTAAGCGTACCCGGATATCCCTCCTCGCCGTCGGGTGAGGTATAGCTGAGCATCAGCTCCGGCTCGTCGCCGTCGATCTCACGCGCCTCCCATATCTTCGAGTCAAATCCCTCAAGACCTCCGTGGAGGTGGTTCTTGCCGTTATTTACAGCCAAGGTGTAATCCTTTCCATCAAGGCTGAACCTTCCGTCGCAGATCCTGTTGCCCACTCTTCCGATAAGAGCGCCCTGATATCCGTCTCCGCCCACGTATGACGCAAGTGAGTCGTAGCCTCCGATAACGTCGGTAAAGCAGCCGTTTCTGTCGGCAGTCCTGATCTCGAGTATCGTTCCGCCGTAGCTCATTATCTTTACCTTCATACCGTTTTTGTTGCGAAGCGTATAGGAATATACCTCTCTGCCGTCCGCGAGAATTCCGAAAAGCTTTTTCTTTATGCTCATATTTTTCTCCTGTTATTCACCGTATCCGTCAGGATTTTTCGACTGCCATCTGAAGGAATCTCTGCACATATCCTCGATATCCTTCTCTGCCCTCCAGCCGAGAAGCTCATACGCTTTTGTAGGATCAGCATAGCACTCGCCCACGTCGCCAAGGCGTCTTTCCATTATCTTATAGTTAATGGTAGCCCCCGTTGCCTTCTCGTACGCGGCAACGATATCAAGCACAGAGTATCCCTTACCCGTTCCGATATTGAAATACTCAATGCCCTTTCTGGTTTCAGCTCTCTTTATAGCGCAAAGGTGCGCCTTAGCAAGGTCGACCACGTGGATATAATCGCGAACGCCCGTACCGTCGTGGGTATCGTAATCGTTTCCGAAGATCCTGAGATAGGGGTGCTTTCCCGTAGCCACCTGAGCAACGTATGGAAGCAGGTTATTGGGAATTCCCTTTGGGTCTTCTCCTATAAGTCCGCTCTCGTGAGCCCCGATGGGGTTAAAGTATCTGAGAATTGAAACGCTCCACTCATTATCGGACTCATAAAGATCCTTAAGCACTCGCTCTATCATCAGCTTTGTCTCACCGTAGGGGTTTGTGGTGGATAGAGGAAAGTCCTCTGTTATCGGCACACTCTTCGGCTTACCGTAAACGGTCGCCGATGAGCTGAAGACTATCTTCTTCGCGCGGTATTTTGAGAGAAGCTCACAGAGGTTAAACGTTCCCGTGAGATTATTGTGATAGTATTTAAGCGGCATTTCGCAGGATTCACCAACCGCCTTAAGACCCGCGAAATGAATACAGCTGTCTATCTCGTTTTTGGAAAAGACCTTCTCAAGAGCATCCTTGTCCAGAAGATCGACATTATAGTGCTTGAAGTCCTTGCCCGTTATCTTCTTAACTCTTTCAAGGGCCACAGGGTTACTGTTGCAAAAATTATCAACGCAAACGACCTCTCTGCCCTCATTCAAAAATTCTACCATAGCGTGAGTTCCTATATAGCCCGCGCCACCCGTTATCAATATTGCCATATTCCTCTCCTTAGTCCTCGTATACTCCGCTGTCAATAAGCTTTTTAATACTTGCCTTTACCTTTTCCTTGTCAGCGGCGTATGTAACTCCGTACCAGGAATCCTCGGAGCGATATACCCGTACATCACATTTTCCCTCTGCCATAAGCTCGGTGACCGCAAAAGGAAGATAATATTCACACTTCATCATATCGTCGTGAGGCTCTGAGAGGAATTTTTTAAATCCCGCCATAACGCCGTCGAAGATATCGGGGGTAAATCCCCAACAGTTCATAGACACGGTAGCGTCAAGAGGAATTATATACTCTCCGCTCGCCTCGACCGACCGTGCGCTGTCGCCGTATCTTTCTATCTTCGTTCTCTCGTTTACCTCAAGGAGCTTTCCTGCCTCGTCCGAAAGGCAGACACCTCTCGAAACAGTACCGTTCTCAGTAAGGGTATTTTCGAGAACGTATCCGACCATACAGTAGTCGCCCTTTTTGCGTGTGCATTTGGCATTGAAATGCTCCGCAAGGAGACGGTATGCGCTCGCGCCGTAAAAATCATCGGCGTTTATCACCGCAAACGGCTCGTTTATGATATTTCTTGCAGCCAGAAGTGCGTGAGCAGTTCCCCAGGGCTTTGTGCGTCCCTCGGGGATCTTCGCTCCCGCGGGGAGATCGTCAAGCTTCTGGAAGGCGTACTCCACCTTTATCTTATCCTCAAATCTTTTTCCGACAGTCTCTCTGAAATCCTTGAGATTTTCTTCCTTAATGACAAAAACGACCTTATCAAATCCGCTTTTGATAGCGTCGGCAACAGAAAAATCAATAATGAATTTTCCACTATCGGTTATAGGGTCGATCTGCTTCAGACCGCCGTATCTTGATCCCATTCCTGCCGCAAGAATACACAAAGTCATAAAAAATCCTCCAACACTAAATTTCTTGAAATTACATTATACACCTATTGTATCACAAATGAAAGTGCAAAACAAATTATTAACAATTTGTTTACAAAAATATTTTTTATAAATATATAAAAGCCTATTGACAACTATATATGGGTGTGATATAATCAAACTGTCTCAAATGAGACACTTTGGAGGTGTAACGTGGAGCTTAATGAAATATATACCGAAATAAAGCAAAACGCTATTTTTGAACACTCGGACGATACAAGCATAAGAACACATATCACCGAAAAAGACCTCTGCGTGGTAGATTATTCTCCCGGTGAGGAGATATGTGCTCACGGAAGCTGTCAGGTATCCCCCGCGATCCTTCTTCGTGGGACGGCTTATATCAGCTCCTCGGACGACCCAAAAAGTCTGCTTCTCAAGACTGCCGCCGCGGGTTCAGTCTTTGGAATAGCGACACTCTATGCCTCCTGCGACCAATTTCCGACGAGAATATCAGCAAAAACTCATTGCCGCGTAGTCTTTATATGTGCTGATGCGCTTCGCCGCTTCATCGAAAACGACAAAGAAGCGACCGTAAGCTTTCTGCGTATAATGGGAGACAAGATCGTCTATCTTAACAAGAAGATATCTATCCTCACCGCGGGCAGTGCCGAGCGGAAGCTCTCGCTTTTCCTCTATGAAAACGAAACCGACGGAGTCTACAGGATAAGGTCCTCGGCAAGTGCTCTTGCGGATATGCTCGGTATCGGACGCGCTTCTCTTTACAGAGCCCTTGAAAGGCTCGAGCTCGACGGCTTTATAAAGAGAGACGAAAAGTCAATAACTCTCCTCTCGGGAGATGCAATGATCGAAAAATATTTCGGCTCTGTGGGAATTTCCCACAAGCAAAATATATAATAAAAACCAATCAAGAAAGGACAGAAAAAAATGAAAAAAACACTAACAAAACTTATCCTTGTGGTCCTGACCCTCGCAATGATCGTCATGCCCCTCGCCTCCTGCCAGAAAAAGCCCGATACATCTCTTGAGATGAAGATATATCTGCTTAACGGAACTACCGCTCTCGGCGCTTCAAAGCTTATCGTTGACGCAAAGAACGGAAGCACTGAAATGAACTACAAGATCGAGACCTTCGCCGCTGCCGATGCGATCACAGGCGCTATCGTTTCGGGCGAATGCGCGATCGCAGCCCTTCCCACCAATGCCGCCGCTAACCTTTACAAAAAGAGCGAGGGCAAGATCCAGCTTCTCGCCATCAACACTCTCGGAGTTCTCTATCTCCTTGACAACGGTGAGAATGTAACCGATTTCAACTCCCTCAAGGGAAAGACCATCTACCTTCCCGGCGCAGGATCTAACCCCGAGTATATCACAGCCGCTCTTATCAAGGCTAACGGACTCACTGAAAGTGACGTAACTCTCGACACGACGACCTACCCCTCTCCCGACGCTCTTGCAACGGCAGTCACAACGGGAGCTGCTAAGCTTGCGGTACTTCCCGAGCCCAAGGTGACCGTCGTTCAGTCCGCAAATTCCGCCGTCAAAACGGCTATGAACTTCACCACGGAGTGGGAAAAGATCTACGGTGAAAACACCCTTGCTCAGGGCTGCCTTGTTGTCAACAAGGCATTTGCCGAGGCTCACCCTGCTGAGGTTAGCAAATTCCTCGACGATTACAAGGCATCGGTCGAGTTCATCAAGGCGGGCAGCGACGAGGCGATAACCGCCATCGTTGACGCGGGTATCCTCCCCAAAGCCCCTGTCGCAAAGAAGGCTCTTCCCAACTGCAACATCTGCTTTATTGAGGGCAAGGCAATGAAGGATGCTATTTCGGTATTCTACACCAAGCTCTATGAGTCCAACAACAAGTCGATCGCCGCTATTCCCGACGACGGCTTCTACTACGCAAGATAAATCAGCCTGAAATGTGGTCGCCCACACCGCCGAAAGGAGAAAAAATGAACGGAAAGAAAATCCTTAAGATCATATCCGTACCGCTCTCACTTCTCTTCTGGATCGCGGTGTGGGCAATTATTTCCCTCAGAGTCAGCAATGAATTTCTGCTCCCCAGCCCAAAGGATACGCTGACCGCGCTCTTTGCTATGGTTCGCGAGTCGGAATTCTGGATCATAACGGCAAGCTCTCTTCTGAGAATTCTTTTCGGAATAGTCATTGCCGCCATTCTCGGAGTGATCCTCGGAGTTATAACCGCAAGGCTCGAAATGCTCGACTCGCTGTTCTCACCCCTTATGACTCTCGTCAAGGCAACCCCTATAGCTTCGTTTATAGTCCTTGCGCTTCTCTGGATAGACCGAAACACGCTCCCCGTATTCATCACGGTGCTGATCGTTCTGCCGATAGTCCACTCCAACATTTCCTCGGGAATACGCTCGGTGAAAAAGGAGCTGCTCCAGGTAGCAAAGGTATACCGCTTCAGTCCTTCAAAAAAGCTTTTGAAGATATATGTCCCCTCGGTCCTTCCCTTCTTTCTCGCCGCTTGTCGAGCCTCGCTCGGTATGGCGTGGAAGGCGGGTATTGCCGCCGAGGTGCTCTGCACACCCAAGGACGCGATCGGCACACAGATATATTTTTCGAAGACCTATCTCGAGACACCCGACCTCTTTGCCTGGACGCTGATAGTGATAATCCTCAGCGTTGTCATCGAGAAGCTGCTTCTGCTCGGCATCACGTCGGTAATAAAGAGGCTGCACGTGTCAGGAAAGGAGGACGGAAATGCTGAGGCTTGAAAACGCGACGGTAAAATACCAAAAGAAAACGGTAATAAGCTCACTCACCCACGTCTTTACGGAAGGTAAGGTCACGGCGATCGTCGGTGAGTCGGGAATCGGAAAGACCACACTCGTAAATCTTCTCGCGGGTCTCATACGCCCCGATTTTGGAAAGGTGGTCTGCGACAAGGAAAGGATAGCGTACGTCTTTCAAGAGCCCCGTCTTTTTGAATGGATGACGGCAATAGAAAACCTGCGTGTGGTCAGCGACAACGAAAAAGCCGAGAATGCTCTGTCTCTTATGGGGCTCTCGGAGTCGGCTGACAAATACCCCTCCGAGCTTTCGGGCGGTATGAAGCAGAGAGTCTCTATAGCCCGTGCTTTAGCTTACGACGCCGATATAATATTCCTCGATGAGCCCTTTAAAGGACTCGACCCCGAAATGCGCCGCGAGATATCCGACAAGCTCTTCTCTCTATCTAAGGGAAAGACGGTTATTATGATAACCCACGACGAGCAGGATCTGAGATACGCCGACGAGGTTCTGAGACTTGGCTCAAACGCCGAGGGAGCTTCGGTTCTGGTAAAAAGTAACACAGCTGAAACTGAATAGCATTGGCGAAAAAAAGCAATACTCCCGATATAAAGCTATCGGGAGTATTTTTTATGTATTATAATAAAGTTGAAATATGCGGAGTCAACACGTCAAAGCTGAAAGTGTTGACCGACAGTGAAAAAAAGGCGCTTCTCGAACGTGTAAAAAAGGGTGACACCGAAGCGAGAAATGAGCTGATATACGGAAATCTCAGGCTGGTTTTAAGCATCATTCAGCGTTTTACGGGCAGAAAGGAAAATCTTGACGACCTGTTTCAGGTCGGGTGTATCGGACTTGTTAAGGCGGTGGATAACTTCAACACCGACCTTGACGTGAAATTTTCGACCTATGCCGTTCCGATGATAATCGGTGAGATCCGCCGTTATCTTCGGGACAACAACGCCATAAGAATAAGCCGCTCGGTACGCGACCTTGCTTACAGGGCGCTCAGCGCCCGTGAGGAGCTTGTTCACGCGAATGAAAGAGAGCCTACTGTCGATGAAATAGCCGCAAAAATAGGTGAAAAGAAGGAAGCCGTTCTCAGAGCAATGGAGGCGATAGTCGAGCCGATCTCACTTTATGAGCCCGTTTACAGCGAAAACGGAGACTCTCTTTATGTTATGGACCAGCTCAGCGACTCAAACAGCTCGGACGAGATCTGGCTCGAAAATATAGTTCTGCGCGAGGCAATGAAGAAGCTTACCGAAAGAGAGCGCAAGATCATAAATATGCGCTATTATCAGAACAAGACCCAAATGGAGATCGCCGACGAGATAGGCATCTCCCAGGCTCAGGTCTCAAGACTCGAGAAGGGCGCTCTTGAGCATATGAAAAAGCAGATATAATAAATATTAAAGGGTTATTGCGTTGCAATAACCCTTTAATACGTATATTTCTTTTGAATTACTTAGCGCTCTGCTCAAGTCTCTTCTTGAACTTGTCAACACGTCCGCCTGCATCAACGAACTTCTGCTTACCTGTGAAGAAGGGGTGGCACTTAGAGCAAATTTCAACTCTGATCTCTCCGCCCTTTGTGGACTTAGTTACTACAGACTCGCCGCATGCGCACTTGATTACGCACTCTTCGTAATTAGGATGAATTCCCTGTTTCATTTTCTTTCTCCTTCGCTTCAATTATTTCGATGTTCTTTGACATCGGTACACGAACGGAGTTATTATACCACATTTAAAACCAAATTGCAATACCTTTTTTAAATTTTTTTAATTAAATTTCGGTTTCAAGCTCAACTCTCAGTCGCGCTATTATTTTTTTCTCGAGTCTCGATATATACGACTGTGATATGCCGAGGCGGTCAGCCACCTCCTTCTGAGTCAGCTCGGGCTCTCCCCTCATTCCGTATCTCAGCTCGATTATCTCCCGCTCTCGGTCCTCAAGGGCGGCTACCGCTCTGCGTATAGCTGCTCTTTCCTCAAGCTGCTCTATCTCAAATACGATACCATCCTCGTCGCTTCCGAGAATATCGGAGAGCAAAAGCTCGTTTCCGTCCCAATCTACGTTAAGCGGCTCGTCGATAGACACCTCCGCCTTTATCCCCGAGGTCTTGCGTATGTACATAAGTATCTCGTTCTCTATACACCTCGAGGCATAGGTTGCAAGCTTGATATTCTTATCGGCTCTGAAGGTGTTGATCGCCTTTACGAGTCCTATCGTGCCTATCGACACAAGATCCTCGATACCGACCCCTGTATTTTCAAACCGCTTTGCTATATAGACCACAAGTCTCAGATTGTGCTCTATAAGCCTTTGCCTTGCGCCGTCGTCGACCTCAAGTCGGTCTATGACCGCCTGCTCCTCCTCGCGGGAGAGAGGCGCGGGAAGCACGTCAGGACCGTTAACGTAATAATTTCCGCCGCACCTCCTCGGAAATCTTCTCTTTATGGCTGACAGAAGCTCAAAGAGTCTGTGTCTCACCACACCAAAAAACAAAAGGATCATATCCACCTCCTAATTAATTAAAAGCTCACTCGGGATCAGCGCCTCGCTTCCGTCTGCCGTTCTGCCTATGTCCGACAGCGCGACTATAGCGTCCACCTCCCTCGCTCCCCCTTTACCTATCATCTCTATCCTCTCGGCTCTCACACCGACGAGGCTACCCTCGCCACCCGCCGTCCTTATGGGTATGAGCCGTATATTACGGGCGTCCTCCCGCCGCAATTCCGTCACGCGCATCCCCGACCCGCTTTTTGCCGCCCGTACGATCTCCCTCGGCAATATCGGCGAGATCGACTCGGCATCAACGAGAATACAAGGCTTTCCGCTTATAGGCTCACGCAAAAGATTTCCCGTGTCTGTCATAGCGCAAAGCCGCTTACTTTTCCCGCCGTATGAAACAACTATCTCACTTATAGGTTCAGCGCTCTTTCTCCTGAAAAATCTCCCTCCCACAAGGGTTATAATTCCGCTGATCGCCGCAAGGAGAGCGAAGAGCCAGACAGATATTCCGTCCGAGGTATCTTCCTCGATCGGGATATCCACTCTGTTAAGGAGGTTAAAAATAGCCGTCATAAAACCTCCGAGTGCCATAGAGACCGCAAGGTAAACAAGGGTATAAAGCGGCAGGTCGCGAAGCCTTCCCTTTTTATAAGATGCGACCGCCGAGATAAGCAAGCAGACCGCAAGATCCACCGCAAGCGCGAGAATCCTCCCGAAGGGTATAAACAGCGCAAGATCGGCGTATATTCCTCCGATCGCCGCTCCAATAAGCGCTCTCGGCGTACTGAGCCTTCTTGAAAGTATTCGCGACGTAATAAAGAAGCACAAAAAATCCATACTGAAATTTATCAGAAACAGCAGGTCGACGTAAACTATCTCTCCCAATCCGATCCCCCCTTTGTAAGGATATTATACATCTTCCCGACCGAGTTTTTTGTCTTATTAGGTCTACGGCAAAAATTTTCCAAAAAAAAAGCCCCCAATCTCACATAAGGAAATTGGGTGACTTTTCGATTTTATCTTATGCCTTCTTGGTATCGAGATACATAACTACCTTTCTGTTGCTGTCAGAACCGATAGAGTTTGTGGAAACGCCCTCGATCTTCTGTACCTCAGAATGGATTATTCTTCTCTCGTAGGGATTCATAGGCTCGAGCATAACGCTCTTCTTATACTTGAGGACCTTTTCAGCCATTCTTCTCGCCAAAGCTCTGAGAGTCTCCTCTCTCTTTGCTCTGTAGCCCTCAACGTCAACGCTGATCTTAACGTACTCTCTCTTCTCGCCGTTTACCTTCTTGTTAGCCGCGAGATTTGCGAGATACTGAAGAGCGTCAAGGGTCTCACCGTGATGTCCTATAAGGATCGCGGCATTTCCGCCCTCAACGGTTATTTTCTTTTCCCCTGCCTCACCGTCGGTCATAGTTACTGTTGACTCGACATTCATATTGGCAAGAAGCTCCTTCACCATTGCGAGAGCGTCCTCCTCACCGCCTACGTTATATGTCGCGGTGATCTTTGCAAGGGTAGCGCCGATTCCAAGGAAGCCCTTCTTGGGCTCTTCATCGACGGTATATTCCAATTTTTCAACGCTGTCCGCGCCAAGCTCACGAGCGGCAAGCTCAAGAGCCTCTTCAACGGTCTTTGCGCTGATTACAACTTCTTTTTTCACTTTCGTACTCCGTTAGATTATTTTTTATCTTCTTTGTCTTTTTTCTTTTTGCGAAATTTCTCGCGGTAGGATTCCATCGCAGAATGGGGATTATCTTCCTTCATCTGCGCCTGACCTATAATACCGTTGTCTGCCTTTTCTTCCTTCTTATCAGGACCGAGAGCCTCGTGAGTCTCCTCCTCGGCAGCCTCCTCGCTCTGCTTTTTAGGCTTCTGCTGAGGGGTTACGTCCTCATAATCATCATCGTCGATATGATGCAGTGAGCGAACCTTCTTGTCAGAAGGAGCTGTGCTTCTCTGCGGCTTTGAAGAGCCGTACTCGCTTTCCGCTGCCTTGAGCTCCTCCTCTGTATAGGTAGGAATAGGCATACAGATCTTGATGAGGAACTGCTTGAGCATACCGATAATACACTTGAATATCCAATATACGCCGAGAGCCGCGGGAACGCTGAAGGTAATGGCAACGCTCATCAGAGGCATAGCGTAATCCATTATCTTATTCGAGCAGCCCATAGAAGCGTCCTGTACAGGCTGATATGTCAGTTTGCGGTTTACCTTCATACTGAGGAAATATACCACAAAGGTAAGCACGGGAACGAGCATAAGCCAGTTGAAGTTTGTGAATGCGGGAATATCCGCAAGGTTCACAGCGCCTCCAAAGATAGTGAGATTAGGAACATCGGCAGCCGAGCTTATCACGTCGGAAAAGCCCTCTACGTTTGCAAAAGGCGCTGTTCCGTCCTTCTCTATTACCCTTCTCATAGCATCCATAAGGTTAATGTTTCTCGCCGCGTCAAACTTTACGTCGGCAAATTCCGAATAACCCTTTACGACACCCATTACTCCGTTGATAGCCTTCTCGGAAAATCCGCAGATATACTTCAAGGGGTTCATAACGATATTATAGAGAGCGATAATTATCGGGAACTGTATAAAGATCTGCAAGCATCCCGCCATAGGGCTGTAGCCTTCCTTAGAATACATTTCCTGAATTTCCTGCGACATCTTCTGCTTTGTCGCGTTATCTTCACGTCCTGCATACTTTTTACGGATAGCCATTTCCTTGGGGCGAAGCTTTGCCTGCTTTCTTGAGTTTCTCTGTTGCATAATTCCAAAGGGCAAAAGCAAGATCTCAACGATAACGGCGAAGATCAATAGCGCGAAGAAATACTGATTTCCCACAAGATCGTTACAGAATCTTATGATTCCGCCCATCAGAGTGTTAATTAATTCCATAATTCTTTTATTTTGCGTCGGAACGCAAAATACCTCTCTGTTTTTTGATGTGTTGCTGTCATTGATACTCGATTATTTTTTCTCACGCCTGTCCCTGTATTTGGGGATCTTCTTTGGCGGCACTGGGTCGTAACCGCATTTGCAGAACGGATTACAGCGCAGAATGCGCCACACCGTCAATGCCATTCCCACAAAAAAGCCTCGTTGTGAAAATGCCTCAATGGCATAAGCTGAACAGGTCGGTGTAAACCGACAAGTGGGACTTCCCTTCAGCGGAGATAAAAATTTTTGATACTTTCGTATCAGCCATATACAAACATGCTTCATTTTTCTTCCGACACGGGCGGCTTTTCCGCCGCGTACATTTTGAGATCGACAAAAGCGGCGTCAAGCTCCGAAAGCACGTCGCCGGTCTTCTTACCGACAATAGCGCCCCTGGCGCTTATCACGATAAGATATCCGCGGCGAAGCCTTCCCGAGCAGGCTCTGTACGCCTCTCTGATTATCCGCTTCGTTCTGTTACGGCACACAGCTCCACCGATCTTCTTTGACACGGTGAGCCCCAGACGGTTGAGATATTCTCCCGTCGGATTTGCGTTCATCAGCCTCTTCGCGGCAAGATCCTTAAGCACGTAAACAGCAACGTAACGTCCAACGTATCTCTTGCCTCTCGTATATGCCTTATTATAGAGGTGATTTTCTTTTATAGCCGTTTCTTTCATCTCATCTCTTCCTTTCGAAGGTTCTCCTTCGATGACCCAAGCATAGTAAAAACCCCGATGTATCGAATCTGATGATTTCGGTGGCATCGGCGGTTTTTATATCTAAGCTATAATTAATAGGTCAGTCTTTTTCTGCCCTTAGCGCGTCTTCTCTTGAGTACGTTTCTGCCGTCAGCAGTTGCCATTCTCTTTCTGAAGCCATGCTCTTTTTTTCTCTGTCTCTTCTTAGGCTGGTATGTTCTGAGCATTCTCTGCACCTCCCTTATTTTTCGTTATTCCGGACACGAGTATCCGGAAAGTTCCGGAAGCGTGTTGCTTGTTTGCATTGCAAAATTTCAATGACACCATATTATTAAACCACATTTTTTTCATTTTGTCAAGAGTTTTTTGAAAATTTCAAGGTAAAATATCAAAAATATAGGTTTTCTACAGTTATTTTCTGCGTTTGAGGCTGCTGAGCTCCATAATAAAGGTATCAAGATCCTTGAATTCTCTGTAAACCGAGGCAAATCTGACGTAAGCGACCTCGTCTCTTGCCTTGAGCTTATCCATAACTATCTCTCCAAGCTCCTTCGTTGTGATCTCTCCCGTGAGCGCGTTGTGGAGCTCATTTTCGATCTCAGCCACGATCTCCTCGGAATTTACGGGGCGCTTTTCGCAAGCCTTCATTATACCCGAAAGGAGCTTATTCTTATCAAATATCTCCTTTGTGCCGTTTTTCTTGATAACGAATATCTGCACAGTTTCGATTATTTCATAGGTAGTGAATCTCTTCTGGCACTGACGGCATTCTCTTCTTCTTCTGATGGTATTTCCTTCTGTCAGTCTTGAATCTATTACCTTACTGTCAGGAGTTCCGCAGGCGGGACATTTCATATCTGCTACACAGCCAATAGGCGATCCTTTCAAAAAATTAAGTACGCCTATATTCTACCACATTTTTTTCAATTTGTAAAGTACAAATTATCCCCCTCGGTCACTAAATTATCGCGTACGATATCGTAAAATGTGCAGCTCGTCACAAGATTTGAGGATATAGTCCGAAAAAGCGCTCTCGAACGCTCCTCTTCGCCTCCGACCACTGCAAAAGCGCTGCCGTCTTCCGATTCGATCCCCACTGCAAAAAATTTCGCGCCCGAGGACAATTCTATCTCATATAAGGAATATTCGGTCTCCTTTCCCGCCACCGTTTCTGATACAGTTTCGTATTTTTTGATACTTTCTTTTGTAAGTAATTGATTTTTCATTTTTTATCTCCTTTTTTGTCGGTATAAAGATTATACTCCTTTTTTCGTCCTCGAATTATTAAGAAAAAGGGCGCTTAATTTCGGATAAGCTTTTATTTATGCCATTTTGTCGTAGGTTACTGTATAAATGTCGTCGCGTTTCGAATTTTTATTCCTTTTTTTGATATCACAGACCATATTTTTTCAAACGCTCCTCCGACTGACAGCTCTGCCATAAGCAAACTATAGACAAACACCCCTCGAATAATGTATAATAATCTCGGAAAGCGCACCGAAATACAGGCTTCAAATAAAATTTTCAGGAAAAATTTTATTTTGCGGTTATATTTTTGGCTTTTTGCTAAAACAAGAATAATTATGCAAAACCAAGGAGATTTTTATGAATAAAAGATACATACCGAAGAAAAAAAACAAGCTCAATTCAAGAAGACCCCTCTCTCGGATCGCCGAAAAGGTCTTTTATTTCGGACTTTCTGTAATTCTTTTTTATTTGCTCTCGTTTCTTATAGTTATTATCAACTCACACGATATTCCCTCATACGTTCTTTCTCATATCCATTTTGACAGCCTTGAGCACATCGTCATGAGCGCCACTCTCATTATAATCGGCACTGCCGTGATCGACCTTTGCGAAAAGGAGGGGGCGGAACGCCACTGAGAGTCACAGATCCCTCTCTTCACTCATATACTTTCTACCGAAGAATAAAACGAAAGGAAAGTATCTGATGAACAATTCAACTCCCCAAATTCCAATAGAGGGTTATCTCATCGTGAAGGTATCGACCGCGAGAGGTGCTATACCCATCGAGGGCGCGTCTGTAAATATAAGAGCCTCAAACTCCGAAAGCTCCGATATAATTTACACTCTTGTGACCGACTCCGAAGGAAAGACCGAAAAGATCTCTTTACCAACGCCGCCGAGAGCTCTTTCCGAGTCACCGGGTAACGTCGCCCCATACGCTCTCTATGACATCGACGTTTTCAAGGAGGGATACGCCGACCTTTTTATACACAAAGTACCTCTTTTCGGCTCGATAACGGCGATACAGCCCGCAATACTTATTCCCCTTCCCGACAATAGATTCACCGACTCCTACGACCCTTCAGGCTCATCGAGCCCCTCAGACTCGATCACAGGAGGTGAATAAATGAACGTAAACCTTCCCTTTATTCCCGAAACCGTCACGGTACACCTTGGCTCACCATCCTCAAACGCGGAAAACGTCACCCTTCCCTTCGTTGACTACATAGCCAACGTCGCCTCAAGCGAGATATATCCCACCTGGCCCGAAAACGCCATAAGAGCAAATATCTACGCGCAGATATCCTACACGCTGAACCGCATATACACAGAGTATTACCGCTCTCAGGGATACGATTTCGACATCACGAACTCCACCGCATTTGATCAGTCCTTTGTCAAAGGAAGAGATATTTTTGAAAATGTTTATCAGATAGTCAGCGAGATATTCAATGATTATATTTCGCGAAGAGGCAACGTCGAACCGCTTTTCGCTCAGTATTGCGACGGTGTGGAGGTAACCTGCGGCGGACTCTCACAATGGGGGAGCGTCGAGCTTGCTAACAGAGGATATACCCCTTATGAAATACTGACCTATTACTATGGGAACGATATCGATATCGTCACAGACGCTCCCGTCCAGAGCATAACCGAAAGCGTTCCCGAGCGCCCCCTGCGCCTCGGAAACGTGGGAAATGACGTCAGGTCTATGCAGATACGGCTCAACAGGATCTCTGATAACTACCCCTCTATCCCCAAGATCGCTCTTCCCGACGGGTATTTTTCCTTCGACACAGAGGAGGCGGTAAAGCAATTTCAGCGTGTCTTCTCCCTGACCCCCGACGGCATTGTGGGGAAAGCCACCTGGTACAGAATACAGTTTATATACAATGCCGTCAAAAAGCTCAACGAGCTCAATTCCGAGGGTATAACTCTTTCGGAGGTGACCGATCAGTTTGACGACACGGTAGTGCCGGGCAGCAGCGGGGTAGGTGTTGCGGAACTTCAGTATCTTCTCGATTATCTTTCGGCGTTCTATGAAGCTATTCCGTCAGTAAACATCGACGGAATATACGGTCCTGCCACGGAAAGCGCTGTAAGGTCGGCTCAAAGGCTGTTCGGTCTTCCCGAAACCGGCATCTTTGATCTTAACACCTGGGAAGCCATATACAGAACCTATCTGGGATTTATCGAAACTATTCCCGTAAAATACGTTGAGGGCAACACGATCCCCTACCCGGGTGTACCGCTTCGCCTCGGCGCTTCCTCGGACAGTGTCTCTCTGCTTCAGGAGTATCTAAACTATATCTCCGACACCTTCACCGAGATACCGAGTCTTCCCGTTACGGGATATTTCGGCTCTCAGACAGACGCTGCCGTCAGAGCCTTTCAGGAGCTTTTCGGTATCACACCAACAGGTACGGTCGGCGCTACGACCTGGTTCGCTATAACCTCGATATACAGTGATCTATATAACGGCAGCCGACTTGGCGAGGGACAATATCCCGGCTTTGAAACGGGAAGATGAAAGGAGCGACTATGACAAATCCAAACCAAAGCGCGGCAACGAGAAATATACAAAAATATCTTCGTCAGCTCTCCTACGCGAACAGCAATATCTCATCACCGCCCACCGACGGTATATTTGATAGCGCGACAGAAGCATCGCTGAAGGACTTTCAGCGCTATTACGGACTTCGCGAAAGCGGTATAGCGGACAGGATCACCTGGGATCTTCTCTACTCGGAGTACCTCAGGTCTCTCACCGAATACTCCCCGCCCCAGCCTCTCTCGATATTTCCCCGCACCCCCACGGGCTACGAGGTCACAAAGGACGACGAGTTCTTCCTAGTCAGCATAATACAGCTGCTCCTCAACGAGCTGACTATCATTTATGATTCAATGCCACAGCTTACCGTAAACGGTATATACGATGACGCCACAATAAGCAACGTGAAAATGTTTCAGGAAAAGAACAGACTTTTCCCTACAGGAAATGTCGACAAAGCGACTTGGGACAGACTTGTCAGCGCCTATAACAACTACGCCTCGGATTACGTCAGATAAAAGACAGCTTTGTTTTCATCTCTGAATTCGTCGGAATATTTTCCCATCTTTCGGGGAATAATCTTCCGACAGGTAAAATAAAGAAAGCAAAGAAGGTATCTATGACAAACAAATTTACTCAAAAAGCCGAAAACGTTATAAAACAGTCGCTTGTGATTGCCGAGGAGCTCGGACACACCTATATCGGCACAGAGCATTTGCTGATCGCCCTTTCCTCCGAGAGTGACTCGGTCTCGGCAAGAATACTTTCCGCTCACAGCCAGACCCCCGCTGCTCTCAGAAAAAAGCTCTCCGAGATCTGCGGTGTCGGAAGCCCCACAGAGCTCTCCGACACCGATATTTCACCGAGGTTCAAGCGTGTAATAGAAAGGTCGCCCGCAGAAAAGACGGGAGGAGGCAGCGTGGGGACAGAGCATCTGCTTCTCTCGCTTCTCTCTGACTGCGACTGTATGGGCTACAGACTCCTGAGTGTCTGCGGTGCTCTCCCTCACGAGCTGAGAGCCGACATATCCGCCTACCTCACCGCCTCCGAGGAAAAGACCTCAGACAGAAAAAAACAAGAAAAAAAGGCGGATAACTCGATACTCACCCTCTTCGGCAAGGATCTTACCCGTGCCGCGAGGGAGGGCAAAACAGACCCCATAATCGGTAGAGAAAAGGAGACTGAGGCGCTGATACGTATTCTCTGCCGAAGAAACAAAAACAACCCCTGTCTCATAGGAAAGCCGGGGGTCGGAAAGACCGCCGTTGTCGAGGGCCTTGCGGAAAAGATCGCCTGCGGAAAAGTTCCCGAGTCACTTCGGAACAAGCGCCTTATCACGCTCGACATCTCGGCTATGCTCGCGGGAGCTAAGTACAGAGGTGAATTTGAGGAGCGAATGAAGAAGGTTATGGACGAGGTCTCGAGAGATCGGGAGATAATCCTTTTCGTTGACGAGCTCCATATGATTGTCGGCGCGGGAGCTGCCGAAGGAGCGCTTGACGCCGCAAATATGATAAAGCCGGCTCTGTCAAGAGGCGAGATGCAGATGATAGGCGCGACCACCCTGCTTGAATACCGCACTCATATCGAAAAGGACGCCGCCCTTGAAAGAAGATTTCAACCGATATCGGTCTCAGAGCCTACCGAAAAAGAAGCTATGGATATTCTCTTTGGTCTCCGCGAAAAATATGAGCAATATCACAAGCTAAAGATCTCCGATGAGGCAATAGAAGCCGCAGTAAGGCTTTCTGTAAGATACATCAACGACAGATTTCTCCCCGACAAGGCAATCGACCTCATAGATGAGGCGGCGTCGGCACTGAAGATATCGGCACTCGCCAACGGAAACCGTCACGATAACAAGGAAGCTAAGCTCTCCGAGCTTCGGGAGAAAATAGAGGACGCGGTATTTCACAAGGACTTTGACCTTGCCGCCAAACTCCGCAAGGAGGAGCTTTGGATCGAAAAAGAGATTGACAGCAGCTTGACGTATAATAACGACTTTGAGCTCTGCGTGGGAGTCCGAGACGTGGAAAAGGTGGTGACCGCTTGGACATCTATTCCGACGGAAAAACTCGGGGACAGTGAGACCCGTAAGCTTCTTTCCCTCGAGGAGGATCTTAAAGCTAAGGTGATCGGTCAGGACAATGCCATTTCTGCCCTCTCAAGGGCGATCCGACGCGGCAGAGTCGGGCTCAGATCTCCCGACCGCCCTATAGGCTCTTTTATCTTCCTCGGAAAGAGCGGAGTTGGTAAGACCGCCCTCTCCCGTGCTCTTGCCGAATCGCTTTTCGGCTCTTGCGACTCTATGATAAAGCTTGATATGGCTGAATATATGGAAAAGCACAGTGTGTCAAAGCTCATTGGCTCACCTCCGGGGTACGTGGGCTACGGCGAGGGCGGTATGCTTACCGAGAAGGTAAGGCGTAACCCCTTCTCTGTTATTTTACTTGACGAAATAGAAAAGGCACATCCCGACGTATTCAATCTTCTCTTATCTGTCCTTGAGGAGGGGGCGCTTACCGATTCCGCGGGTCGGCGGGTCGATTTCAGAAACACTATTATAATTATGACCTCAAACCTCGGAGCGTCTACCTCCTCACGCCATCTCGGTTTTTCACAAAAGGATACCCCCGAAGCCACCGACTCAAGGCACGGAGAAATGCTCTCGGAGCTTAAGCAATGCTTCAGACCTGAATTTCTAAACCGAGTGGATGACATAATATTATTCAGCTCGCTCACCGAAAGCGATCTTGAAAGGATATCCTCTCTTCTCCTTGAGGAGCTTTCGCTACGCGCAAGGGCACTTGGTATAACAGTTATTTACGACGAGTCCCTCACAAAACACCTCGCAAGGCTCTCTATTCGAGAAAACCGAGGCGCGAGGGGAGTACGCCGAGAGATCGTGCGCCTCATAGAAGACCCGCTCTCCACCGAAATACTGTCGGGAAGTATCTGCGAGGGAGACACTGTTAATATTACCCTCCTTAACGGAGAGGTCTCGATCTCCCCGATCTCACAAAAAAATATTGTGGAGGTTATCTGAGCATATAAAAATAAATTGGCTGTCTCAAGTTTCATTGAGACAGCCAATTTTAAGGGATAGTCGGATTTGAGCAAGAAGCCAAATATGACATTCCCTTTGTTAGCTTTTATATTCGTTAACTATCCTCTCAAGCTCAAGCTCGATAGCCGAGACCTTCTTCTGATAGAGTCTGTCAAAGCAGTTAAATCCGTATCTGCCCACCATAGAGTAAACGTCGCTCTGCATACCGCCTATATTGCCAAGGTACACAACGTCGTAAACAACGTTTTCAAATATAAGGTCCAGCATATCGGCGCATCTCTGGTCATAGGACTCTCTTAGCTTACATTTTACCTCGTAGAAGGCGTGAAGCGAGGTAGCAGTGGACTCCTCGGAGACCGCCTCAAGGGCAAATCCCGCAAATTCGGTATCGGTACAGCTATAGGGTATCGCAAGTACCTGGTTACTGTTCGGACAAGGGGGCGCGTAATAGTGATCCTGAGACGGGTCATACTTCGGCATAGGAAGAAATCCGTATTCAAAATCTATGTTCTTAAGCGACGTGTCGAAGAAGGAGAGCACACCGTGATTGAAAAGCACTCTGTTATCCATAAACATCGCGCTTCCGTCTCCGTCCTGTCCGTAATCGTTACTCCAGGTAATATTGCGGTCACAGCAAAGCTCTATTATCTTATCCCACTTGAAGGTAGCATTATTGTCGAGTCCGCAAAGGACGATATTGCCGTTTTCGTCAAGCTTACTCGGGCGTGAATTAAAGCCGAGCGCAAATATTCCAAGTCCCAGCTCTCCCGCGATAGACAGACCGTAGGTATCATTTATCGTCATACCGCTGTATCCGTCGGAATCAGCAGCGGCTGCCTTTGTGAACTGATAAAGCTTCTCGAGAGTCCACTCGTTTGAGTCCACAAGTGTCTCTATCTCGATACCAATATCCTTGTTCGCTCTCGCTATGCCTCTGTTATAGATAAGCATATATATCCTTTTTTTATCGACAAGATTAAAGTCGTTACTTGTGAAATAGAGCCTGCCCGCAATTGAAAGCTGCTCGTTTGCGTAATCATTCCAGCAGGGGGCATCAAAGTTTACGTACTTTACCGTATTAAGGTCAATAAGCATTCCCTTTTGAGCGTTTCTCTGAGCGAAATATGTATGGAAGAGCACCAGCTCCCAACGCTCCTCGCCCGAGCCGAAGGCAGAGGTGACCATACCCTGATATGAGTTGGTATCGTAAAGATCCGCCTTTACCCTGAAATTGTAACGTGTTCTCAATGTCTCGTTTCTTGCGTAGACAGCGTCATTTACCACCTCGCCGTTAAGAGTATCCGCGGCGATCTCCATATTGTAATACTGAGGCACGGAAACTCCGTCCTGACCCATTACTCTGAACACGCGACCGTCCCAATCTATCTGTGGCAAGGGCTCCCAGGTAGCCTCGGTCTCGCCGTCCTCTCCGCTTGTGGTGACAGACGCCCCTGTCGTTGTGGTGGCGGCGGGATCTGTGTCGGGCGCTTCTCCGCAACCTGCCAGAGACATCAAGAGCATCAGGATAGCAAGCAGAAGTGCCGTGATCTTCGTAAATCTCCTCATAATAGTCTTCCTTTGCTGAATATAGTCATATTTTCGCTTATACGCGATAAATATATTTTATACCCTTCCGCATTAATTGTCAATATTTTTTTGCTCTTCTTTTCTCACTATATCCGATATAAATCCGCTTCCGCTATAGGCTGTATAGCCAAAGCAGGTCTCTCCGTTTCCCGCTATCTCAGATGCTCCGTCTCGATTTTTTACAAACCATTCGCCGCAAACGGGGTTGACAACGATCACGTTGACAGCCTTATGCTCTCCGATCGTGTAAACAGATGGAAAAGACACCTGATAGCTTTTTTTCTTCGGTTTCAGATCAAATATAGCCGTGAAAACGTTAGGCAGAGGACGCTTTGAAACGTAAAAGCTCGTTTCATCCGCAAAGGTAAGAGTTGAATAATATCTCCTTACGCAAAGACAATGGACACTGTAAGTGATACTACCCGTATTCACCGTAATATCTATCTTATCCCGAGACCAGAAAAGCGATTCCCAAAATCCTCTTTCAAATCTGAGCTTATACCCTCTTTCGCGGCAGGTCTTTTTCAGCCTTCCGTAAAAGACAGCCCTTTTCCTTATAGGCTTCGCGAGGATATGAGCCGTCACAAACAATACAATTGAAATAAAAAGGGTATTTACAAGAATATTACCGAACAATATAAATGCGACAATACCGATCGCGGGTACTATCAATAAAAAAATAAGAAACAGGATCGCCAAAATCTTAATAAAAAGATTTTTTGTCTTCTCCCAAAACCCGTATTCTCTTTTTCTTACACCATAAGCTCGTGCAAGCGAGACGGGGTTATATTCGGAAATTTCGGTCTCACCCTTCATATCCTCAGCCATTTTTCGGTTTATCTTCATTTCACCGCTTAACACTTTGAAGCTTATGGGCATATTCCCCTCCATTTTAATACATCCTTCCGCAGGTGATAGTCGCCCACGGAAGGATGTGTGTCATTATTAATTAATTATTCTGCCTTATCAGAACCCTCCTCGGTCTTCTTTCCGAGGATAGTGGGAAGAGACATTCCCGCAAGGGAGAACACCTCGTCAAGTGGAGGAACAGACTTCATCATACCCGAAATAAAGTTGGCTGTTGAGGTCTTTCCGTCGGCATTCTGACCGCCGTCCCAAACAGTGACCTTATCGATCTTGATGTTCTTGATTGCGTCGACCTGAACCTTCATAAGCTCCTCGAGCTTGTCGGCAATAAGAAGCTTGAGCGCCGCGTCGGCATCGCCGCCCGCAGAGCTTACTACCTCAGCAAAACCTGCCGCCTGCTTCTTAAGTATCTCCTCAACGCCTCGAGCCTCAGCCTCCATCTTAGAGTAGATCGCGTCTGCCTCACCGCGCGCTCTTCTGCGCACCTGCTCAGCCTCTGCCTCAGCCGCAAGCTCCATTTCCTTCTTCTTAGCCTCAGCGCGAACGATGATGTCCGCCTCAAGCGTTGCCTGCTCCTTAGCGCGTCTTGCTTCCTCCGCAGCTCTCTCTGCCGCATAGGACTCCTCAAGCGCCTTAGCTGCCTGGATCTTTTCGGCGGTGGTCGCTATCTTGTTTGCCTCAGCCTCTTTTTCCTTAAGAGCCGCCTCGGACATAGCGATCTTCATCTTTGCCTCGTTCTCACCCTGAATAGCCACAGAGTCAGCCTCGGCAACCTTTATTCTCTGCTCCATCTGTGCGTTTGCCTCACCGATAGAACCGTCTCTCTCCTGCTCAGCAACGCTCTTCTTAGCGTCGTTGATAGCCTTTGCGGCTGCTTCCTTACCGAGAGCCGCTATATATCCCGACTCGTCGCTGATGTCGGTCACGTTAACGTTTATAAGACGAAGACCGATCTTCTTAAGCTCACTTTCCACGTTGCTGCTGACAGCCGCGAGGAACTTATCACGGTCGGTATTGATCTCCTCGATGTCCATTGTAGCGATAACAAGACGAAGCTGACCGAAGATAATATCCTTCGAGAGCTCCTGTATCTCGGAGAGCTGAAGACCGAGAAGTCTCTCGGCAGCGTTCTGCATAACTCCCGGCTCTGTGGAGATACCTACCGTAAATCTTGAGGGAACGTCGATTCTGATATTCTGGCGTGAAAGGGCGTTCTTGAGGTCCACCTGAATGGAGATGGGTGTCAGATCAAGATATGCGTATGACTGAAATACGGGAACTACGAACTCCGCGCCGCCGTGGATACACTTGGCGCTTCTGTTTGTTCCGTCCTTGTTCTTACCGATAGAACCGTAAACGACCATTATCTTATCGGAAGGACACTTCTTATATCTGGAGCAGATCCAGATAATAAAGGACACAAAAATCAGGACTAAAGCACATATTAAAATAATGATTTGGGGTTGCATAATTTTCCTCCGTTATTTATTATTTTCTTTTGATAACAAGGTCTGTCTGTCCGCTGACACCGACCACAACTATCTCACAGCCCGTGGGTATCGGCTCGGTATCATCGGTTACCGCGTTCCGCTCGACGTACGATCCCTGAAGCATTATTTGCACCTTTCCCTCGCCCGTTCTTGAAGGAGGGACGGTGAGGTAGACCTTACCGGACACGCCGATAGCGTTCTTATTGTCTGTATTACCGTCGTTTCGCAAGCGCATAGCAAAGCGGAAAAGAACTGCCAAAAGCAGCATTACGGCAAGTCCCGAAACGGCTGCCACAGGAACGGTCGCGTAAAGAGGAGCGCCCGCTCCGTCCATCACTACTCCGACCCAGCCAAAGACCACAAGAAATGCCACAACTCCTCGAACCGTAAAAACACGAAGTCCGTCAAGTCCCTCGAGGTCGGTCACATCAGACGTGCCGTCATCTCCGAAAACGCCGTCGGAAATATCGCCGTCCGCCGTTACGTCGTCGGGAATATCGTCTCCGATACCGTCGGCATCATTGCCTATTCCAAGGAACATAAGCACCGTTTGCACAAGCAAAACGAGTGTTGCGGGGATCGCGACACAGAAGAAAAACTGTGAAGCGAGTCCAAGCGAGTTCCACCAATTCAATATAAACATAATTTCTTCCTTTCTGAAAATGTAATTGATCCCGTCCTTACTTCAGTGACGAGAGTATCTCTTCCGCGGAGCTTCGCAGCTCTGAGGCATAGTGAGCATAGGTCATAACCTCAAGAATTTTTGTCAGCTGCCTTCGCGAGTTGGGCTTTTTCTCGTCAAAGCTCATTGTTGCCTTCTCAGCCGCAAGTCTCACCGACTCGGGGTCTGTTATTACTATATCGCTTTCAACCAGCATATCGAAATACATATGGTAAAGCTCATCGTCTCCGATTATATCGTCTCCCGTATCCTCCGAAAGCCAGCCGATAACGTCCACAAGGCTGCATATCCGCTCAAGCTGAAGCGACTCACGAAGCATATTTATGATGATTATTCTCGCAAACTGGTTTCTTGAATAGACCCTTTTCTGGGGCGACGTGAGGAATCCGCGCTTTACCCAATTCTGTATAAGATAGGGCTCGAGTCCCGTCATCACCGACACCTGCGAAAGAGTTATCCCGCCTGTTGCGAAAATTCCGTCAAACAAGACTCTTGAGCTTCCCTTTTCGGGTCTCAGCGCCTCTATGGTAGTTCCCGGAAATCTGCCTGACATCGTTACACCTCCTTCTCCCCGATTACTACACTTCAATTTTACCACACGGTCACGTGATTGTCAAGAGCAAATATATGACACAATATTCTTTCTGCGCTTTTAACATTTTTATAAATTTGTTTTTATCTATTATACACAAAAAAATGAGGCAGCCTCAAATTTGAGGCTGCCTCGGTTTCATTGTACTGATTTCGTGATATTAATAAAATTTGCTCCAGTCATTTGTGGAAGCGGTTGTCTGTGCGGTGGTCGTGGCAGGTGGCGGTGTCTGGGGATCTGTATATTCGTTAGCATCGTCGGGCACTTCTATAACGGGAGTACCCGGGTCGATCTCGATAACTGCCTCTATTTCCACAAACGCCTCACCATACTTATAGGATGCGGTCTCCTTGATAGAAACGACCTTTCCCATTGCGTTCATCTCTACCATAAGGGTGTAGCTATCCTTATCAAAGTCAACGCTGTCTACAGCCGCTTTGTACTCTTCCTCGCTCGGGAAATCCTCGCGGGTGGTCTCGAGAACGTATTCAGCAAACGCATCGTCGTTAAGGCCCTTCACGGTGAGAAGGTAATTTCCATTCTCGAGAGTTACCTTATGCTCAAGAGCATCGGCGAGACCGTACTCGGGAACATCTATGCCCGTAACAGACGATGAAAAGTTCTCAAGGAGAGACTCGAGAGCCTCGTCATCAAGCTCACCTTTGATCTTCTGCGTTTCATTGCCGTAATTTGCGCAAATGTAGGCTATACGGTCAATGTAAGTATAGGAAACGTAGCTGGTCTCATCGCCGTATTTTCCGTCCATAGCCATAAACAGCTTGCAGTCATCGCTTCCGTATCCGACACTCTGTATCTCAATGCTTACCTCTGCCGTTTCAAACTTATCAGCGCTCTCTCCTGTCTTTGTGACAAGTGACATCTTGACGTTCATACCTTTTTTGGGGTCAAGATTAACCAGCTTCGACGCTTCGAATATCTCATCCGCCTTCTTTTGAAGGAGCTCTGCCTTCTCAGCCTCTGAAAGTGTTGCGCCTGTGGTGGTTGCTGCCGTGGTTGCGGCGGTCGTCGACTCAGGGGTCTCGTCGCCCTCAAGACAAGCCGTCATAGAAAACAACAGCAGAAAAGCCAAAGCAATTGCCAATAATTTCTTTGCCATAATAAATACCTCCTTAAAGGGAAATAAGAGTATGTCTCTTTTTATCATTATATCACAATCCTCCTTCCTTGTCAATCCCATATATTCTGCACTTTTTGAGCCTGTGTATTGACTTATTCGACAAAATATGATATAATTAGTATTCGCACGTACTTAGCGGAGGATTTATTATGGGCTTTGATTTTACATTTTTCTTTAACAGCGTTCTGATCGGCGCGGGACTTGCTATGGATGCCTTCTCGGTCTCCCTCGCAAACGGACTGAACGAGCCGAAAATGAAAAAGAGAAAGGTTGCAACGGTTGCGGGTGTTTTTGCCTTATTCCAGTTCATTATGCCTCTTATCGGCTGGGTATGCGTCCACACGGTAGCCGAGCATTTCAGCTTTTTCGCAAAGCTCGTGCCTTGGATCGCCCTCGTTCTTCTCTCCTTTATCGGCGGGAAAATGCTTATTGAAGGCATAAAGAACAAGGATTGCTGCGAAGAGCCTGCCGCAGTCGGAGTCACTGCCCTTCTCGTTCAGGGAGTAGCCACCTCGATAGATGCCCTTTCGGTGGGATTTACTATTTCGGATTACGGTCCTCTGATGGCATTTGTGTGCGGTCTTATCATCGCCGTCGTTACCTTTATCCTCTGTGTTGGCGGTATCCTGATCGGCAAAAGATTCGGCACTAAGCTCTCCTGCAAGGCGGCTATCCTCGGAGGCGCTATTTTGATCTTTATGGGGCTTAAGATATTTATTACGGGAATTATATAAAAATACAGGTTGCGGAATTTTCCGCAACCTGTATTTTTATTCTCCGACAGTGGGGATCTCTCCCTCTTAGGTGATTACACTCCAAGATTTACAGGCTCGTCATCTTTCTTAAGCAGTCTCCATTCAACAGCCTTTCCAAAGATACAGATATCGAAATATCTCTCGATCTCAAGCTCGTATTTTCCAAAGTCGACGATGAACTTATTGTAGAGCTCCTTTGCCTCTTTTCCCGCTCCAAGGCACTTGAGTGTCGCAATCTCAGCAAGTCCCTCGGCATATTCAAGATATCTCCAAAGGATTCTGTAAGAAACTGTCTGAGGGCGCTTGGGCATATTCTTGTGAGCCTCAACGAAGGGCTTGAACTCAGCAATTATCTTCTTGATCTCGCGAAGCTTTTCGGCACGTGCGGGATTATAATATTTTCCGATACTCTTGTTTGCGTAATTTTCTCCCGCGAGGTACTTGTGATCAAAGCGATCGGCAAGCTTTTCAAGGAATGCCACGACCTCTCTCCAATCCTCGCCGTAGGCGTGGCTGAAGTAGTCTGCCTTAAGCTCCTCAAAGTCAAGACCGCAATCGAAAAGGGTCTGTCCGTAGGTATAGAAGGCAAATCCGTTGGGGAAGAAGGATCTCTGAGAGCCGTCCTCTATCGTACCGCCGAAGCCGTGATATCTATAGCCCTTGATATCCTGATTGATGATCTCGGCAAATCTGAGACCCGTGGGCTCGTAGACCTGATTTACCCAGAAGTGATATTCGTAGACGATAACGTCAACGTCGCAGGTGTTTTTCCAGGACTTACCGAAGGCGATTCCGATATCGTTCTCCTTGGGAAGATTTACTTTATTTCTCTCGTACTTGGGAAGCGTGATATTTACGGGCTTCTCAGCGACTCCCTCGGTGTAGGTACGCGTGATGGGAGCGAGAAGGATGGTAAATCTGTCGGGATTGTTAAATCTCTCGGTCTCGGGAGCAAAGAGCGTGTCATAATAGCTTATCATAACGATATGCGTATCAAGGTTACGCGCCGTGAGCTCGGCATCGATCTCGTTGAGAAGGATCGCGTACCAATCGGAAGCGCTCTTTTTCTGACACTCCTCGCACTCGCACTGCTTATTAACAGAGTCGGCAAGCCATACGTGAAGAAAATCGACGTTTGTTGATATTTCGGAATAATCAACGATAGCCTTTGTAACAAGTCTTCTCGCCTCGGGATTTGACATACAGAAGTTTGTGAGCCAAGGGTCTCCCTTGTAGACCGTTCTCTTTCCGTCATAGAGGGCAAGATAGGGCTGAGCCGCCGCGAATTCCTCACGCGACTCCCATTCCTCAACGGTCATCCTTGTCTCGGGATCGATGCCAAGCCCCTTTGTTGTCCAGCCGTGTCCGATATCGTGGAACTGAAGCCCCCTCTTGGATATCTCAGCCTCGCACTGCTTCTTCCACTGAACAAGAGTTTCCTTTGTAACAGGCTCGGGATCGCGGTTCTTATCATTGAAGCGGTGGTTGTAATAATAGTTATAGTATCCCGGTGCAAAGCACTCGATCATAAAGATGTTCATTCCTACCTTCGGAGTCCAGTCGATAGCCTCCATCATATTGGGCTGATACTCAGCTCCCTCGTTACACTGACCTCTGTAGCGGCAGTCCGCCATCTTGTGATACTTTGTGGGCTCGACGTCCTTTACGGGAATAAACTCACCGTCGATACCGGGATAGAGCCAACGGCAGCCGTTGATGGTAAGGTATCTGTAGACCGCGAGAAGAACGCTTCTGGGGTTCGATCCCGCAATGATCCCGCCCTCGGCATCTGTGTCTATATGAAGGATATCGTCAAGGGCTATATCCTTCGCCTCGCTTGTGTCAAGCCCGAAGTCAGCCATAACGCCAAGTCTGAAGCCGTCCTTTGCCTCGGGGGCGTACTCGATAGAGATCTCACCGCATCTGGGCATCATCATACGAAGATACTTCTTAAGCTCCTCTGCCGCGAAATCAACCGTGGGGTTTGACGTGATCTTGTAAATTCTGTACATTTTGTTTTCCTCCGTTATTCAAAGTAATCAAGTATGAGTTCTGCCGCGATCTTCATTCCGACAGCGATACTTTTAATATTTACGTATTCCTCTCTCGTGTGCGCTCCTCCGCCTGTATATACGCCTACACATATAGCGGGAACGCCCTGCGACATCGCCGAATTGCAATCTGTCGAGCCGGAACGAGGCTTGCAAGGAAGTCCCGAATGTTTCTCGCAGATATCTATGACCTTCTTTAACATGGCGTTATGCAGTTCCCTGTCGACCTCGATACCGCAAGGACGGATACCGACTACACTGACCTTGAACTCCGCTCCGCCCTCGGCATTCGCCGCCGCGACCTTATCCTCAAACGCCTTTTTCATGATATCGAGGCACTCGGCATCGTCAGAACGGTATTCATAAAGCATATTTGCGTTCTGAGCAATGGTATTTACAGACGTTCCGCCCTCGATAGTGCCTACGTTATAGGTGGTCTTGCAATTTTCCTTCTTCGGCACTTCTATCGAATAGAGATCGCAGATAAGCTTTGCAAGTCTCTCTATAGCGTTGGGATTACCGAATTTTCCGAAGGAATGTCCTCCCTCGGTGATACACTCTACCTTATAGCGGTGAGATCCGACGCATCTCGTTCCCGCACCTGTATACATTCCGTCGAAGGTATAAAATTCTTTTATCCTTCCCGAGAAATCCTTCATTATCTGCATACTGCCCTTGAGATTTCCGAGTCCCTCCTCGCAGGAGTTAGCAACAAATAATACTCCTCGCTTGGGCCTTATGCCATTCTTTATTATGTATTTCACCGCGAAGAGCATAGCCGTGAGGCAGGTTATGTCGTCTCCGACACCCGGCGCGTAAAATCTTTCCTCATCGCGTCTGAATATGAGAGGTGTGTCCGCGGGAAAAACGGTATCGGTATGTGCCATAAACACCGTTATTTCATCACAGCCGTCGCAGTTCATAGGATAGACAACGTTTTTTGCCCCGTCTATATACACGCCCTCAGCGCCTTGATCCTCAAGCCATTTTTTGCAGTACGCCGCTATCTCGTCCTCAAAATGAGAGGGCGACGGGATCTTTGAGAGCGTCTCTATAAGAGCGTAATTCTCCTCAAGAGATCCGTCAAGATATTTCAGGAGATCTTCGGTTATTTTATAAGACATATCGATCACCATTCACAGACAACAAGTCCGTCCTCCATTTTCATTTTTACACCGTAAGGCGCTGACATTTTTTGATTATACTTTAAATGTCTGTGCTCATTTATTTTAACATTTACAAAAAATATGTAAATGGAAATATTCCATTCAATTATGGAATATTTCTCAATTGATATTATAGCAAAATTTTTTTCATAAATCAATCCATATTTCAACGAAATTTTTTCGTTTTTCAATATTTTTATTGAAAAACAACAACATTTGTGATATATTAATTTCAAGAACAAAAAAGGGGTGTTGAAATGAACTTAAAAATGATAGCCGAGCTGGCTGACGTTTCTGTTTCCACAGTGTCTAAAGCCTTTTCGGGAAGTGACGAGATCAGCGAAAAAACAAGACAGCGCATATTCGATATCGCAAGGTCAGAGGGTTGCTTCGAGCACTACAACAAAAACAAATTTCAAAAGAAGGTCATTGCCGTCGTTTGCCCCGAGATACACAGCGAATATTACAGCTCGTTTATGACGATACTCAACGACGAGATCAGCTCAAAAGGCTGCATTATGATCTCTGCCGAAAGCAATTTCAATACCGACCGTGAGCTGGAATATTTCGATTATTTCACCGAATACGCAAAGGTCGACGGAGTGATCTTAGTTCAGGCGCAGTCGGATATTCAAAACACCATGAATATACCCACCGTGGTAATGTCGGGTGCTCCAAAGGGAAAAAACGTTGATAATATTATCGTTTCACGAAAAGATGCAGTAGCCGCCGCAGTACACCATCTGAAGGAAAACGGACACACAAAAATAGGCTACGCGGGGGAGCGGCTTACCGAGGGAACTCTCAGATCTATCTGCTCCGCTATGCGGCATGAGGGTCTTACGGTAGACCCGAAATTGCACAAAAAGAGCGATATGAGATTCGAGGCGGCGGGAAAGGATATCGCCCTGCAGTTTCTCAAGGAAAAGGAGCTTCCGACCGCGATCTTCGCCGCATATGACAAAATAGCCATAGGAATAATAAAGGTATTCAAGAAAAACGGAATAAGAATTCCCGAGGACGTATCTGTGATCGGTATGGACAACATATCCGCCACCGAGCACATAGATCCAGCGCTTTCGACTATACACACCCATATGGACGATGCCTGTCGAAAGGCTGTTGAGATCGTTATGAAGAAGCTTGAAAACCGCTATTACCGTGAAAGGGAAAAAATATTTATAGAGAGCGATTTCATTCCCCGCGAATCCTCGGGAAAAGCGCCTCTCCGCTGAGAGGCTAACGTCCCTCAGAGCCGAACTTTTTTCTGAAGTCCGTGGGAGTGATTCCAACCCTCTGTCTGAAGATACGGCTGAAATTGCTTTCATCGCTGAAGCCGCAGGAATATACTATTTCCTTGATCGGCTTATCGGTAGTGCTCAGCAGCTTTTTTGCAGCCGACAGTCTACAGCTCATAAGATAATCTATCGGCGAATACCCCGTGATATCCTTGAAAATATGAGATAAATAAAATTCGCTTATATGGTATTCCGATGCTATTGAGCTCAGGGTATGGCGCTCACTGCAATCACCTTCAAGTCTGCGCTGTATTGCCTGAACCAAAAGGGTCTGCCTGTTGACCTCCGAAACAAAATGCTCGGGAGAATAACGGTACAGCTCTATAAGAAGCTCTGTAAGAAGTGTATCAAGCTTCTCACTGTACAGAGCTTCTTTTTTTTGATATTCCCCGCACATTTCAAAGAACAGACGCTCAAATATTCCCCTTTTCTCCCCTGTACCGACAACGTGGCTGAACCCCGCCGAGCGGTTTGTGAGCACAGAGGAAAGCAGGTAAAGCTCTCCGGGCTTCGCCTCTGTATCTCCCGATATTCTGAGGGTAAATCTTTTGTATTCCGAGCTGAGTACGCGAATGGCGTGTTCCTCCAATCTGCTGAGAATTACCAGAGAGCCGCTCCTTACTCTGTATTCCTCACTTCCCACACTGAGAAGGATATCCCCCGACAAAACGTAGAGTATCTGATGAGCATCGTGATAGTGCCTTGCAAAAGCCGACATATCGTCGGAATATTTTACCGAAATGACCTTCATTTTTCATCCTCGCTTTATACCGACATACTATGATAGACCCATTGTATCACATTTCTTTCAAAAAAGCAAGATTTACATAGTTATAAGCAATATAAATATACCAAAATCACAGCTTATGATGTAAAATAATATTTGGAATAACATTGTGAGGTCAATATTATGAACAGACGTGTATACATAAACGCAAATGATTTCAAGGAACAAAATAACGCTATACCAACCCCTCTGCCCTTCTCTGATAGTACAGAAATACTCGCGGAGTCGGTAGAGATAGAAAACAAGACCGTTCCCAACCGCCTCTGCTGTCAGGCAATGGAGGGCTGTGACGGTGCGTACGACGGCTCTCCCGACGAGCTGACCTACAGAAGATACCGCAGATTAGCCGAGGGCGGCGCGGGGCTCATCTGGTTTGAGGCAACTGCCTGCCGTGAGGACGGACGGGCAAATCCCCGTCAGCTCTGGATAAACGAAAAAAATGCCGACGCCTTCAAGAGAATAGTTGAGGAGATCAAGGAGAGAGCTCTCAAAGCAAACGGATACGAGCCCCTCATCATAATGCAGAATACACATTCGGGAAGATACAGTAAGCCCCACGGCACTCCCGAGCCACTTATCGCATATAACAATCCCCTTTTTGAAAAAGACACCCCCATAGACGAAGGCAGGATCGTCACCGACGACGAGCTTGACCGAATAGGCGAGGCGCTTGTGGCGGCATCGGTCCTTGCCGAAAAGGTAGGCTTTGACGGTGTTGACATAAAGTGCTGTCACAGATATCTGAATTCCGAGCTTCTTTCGGCGTACGAGCGAAAAGGAAGATACGGAGGAAGCCTCGAAAACAGAACACGCCTTCTCCGTGAAAGCATAAGAGGGGCTATCGACTCAAGACGCGGAGACTTCATAGTCAGCTCCCGTCTCAACGTCTATGACGGCTTTCCCTATCCGTACGGATTCGGTGTGGCAACTGACGGCTCTCTCGACCCCGATCTCACCGAGCCCAAGCTCCTGCTCTCCGAGCTCGAGCGTCTCGGAGTAAAGCTGCTTAATATCACGATGGGAAATCCTTACGTGAATCCCCACGTAAACCGTCCCTTCGCAAAGGGTGGCTATGATCCCGAGGAGCACCCTCTCGTGGGTGTTTCGAGAATGCTGCACGGAACAGCAGAGCTGAAAAAGGCAGCGCCCTCCATAAAGATCATATCCTCGGGTCTTTCCTACCTCGGAGTTGCCGCGCCGAACGTTACGGCGGCATTTATAGCTGACGGCGGATTTGATCTCTGCGGATTTGGAAGAACAGTCTTCGCATACCCCGATTTTGCGAAGGATATCCTCAAAGAGGGCGGACTCAAAAAGGACAAAATCTGCCTCTGCTGCTCAAAATGCACGGAAATAATGAGATCGGGATCGACGCCGGGGTGTGTTATCCGCGATCCGCTCTACGGACAGATCTACAAGGAAATGAGGAGCAAATAATATGAAGCACATTATTGTAAGCGGCTGCGCCAGAGGTATCGGCGAGGCTGCGGTGAGAAGATTTCTCGCCGAGGGATATAAGGTAACGGGAATGAGCCGTACCGACGAGGAAACGGTAAGGGCAAAGTTCGGAAGCGATAATTTCACATATCATAGAGGTGATCTTTCCGTGGCTTCCGACAGACAGGCTCTTGTCGCTCATGCCCTTGACACATTCGGAAAAATTGACGGACTCGTCAACGTCGCGGGTGTCGCGCCGAGGGTCAGATGCGACCTTCTCGATATGTCCGAGGAGAGCTACGACACCGTTATGGACATCAATACAAAGGGTACTCTCTTTCTCACTCAGGCGGTGGCAAAGGAGATGATCAAAAACGAGCCCGAAAACGGCATACGGGGATATATTTGCAACATCTCCTCCCTCTCCGCCTACACAAGCTCACCGAACAGAGGTGAATACTGTATTTCCAAGGCGGGAGTTTCGATGATCACAAAGCTTTTTGCTGACAGACTCGCGGAATACGGAATCCCCGTAAACGAGGTGCGCCCGGGAATAATCGCCACCGATATGACCGAAAAGGTCAAGGAAAAATACGACACGCTGATCGACGGAGGACTGCTGCCCATATCCCGTTGGGGTACGCCCGAGGATATCTCAAGTGCCGTATTCGCTCTTTGCTCGGGAGCGCTCCCTTATATGACGGGACAATCCCTCGACGTTGACGGCGGATTTCATATAAGGAGACTTTAATGAAAAGCTATACATATGATGCCATAGTTATCGGAACGGGAGCGGCAGGATACAGCGCCGCCTGCAGAATAACCGAGCTTGGAAAGCGATCTGTCGCTATCGTGACCGAGGGAATACACAGCGGCACTTCAAGAAATACAGGCAGCGACAAGCAGACCTACTACAAGCTCGGTCTTGGAGGCAGCCTTCCCGACAGTGTCCGAAAAATGGCTGAGACTCTCTTTGAGGGAGGCGCTGTTGACGGTGACAATGCCCTCTGTGAGGCGGCGCTCTCCTCTCGGTGCTTCTACCGTCTTTGTGAGCTGGGAGTTCCATTTCCTCACAACAGATACGGTGAGTACGTAGGATATAAGACCGATCACGATCCCTACGCAAGAGCGACGAGCGCAGGTCCGCTGACCTCAAAATATATGACCGAAGCCCTTGAGAAAAGCGCAAAAAAGCTTGATATTCCGATACACGACGGTCTTCTCGCCATTGAGATCCTGAAGGCGGGGGACTCGGTATGCGGTCTGCTTTGTTTCGATCTTGAAAGCCTTGAGCTGATTTCATTCCGCTGCGCGGATATCGTTCTCGCGACAGGAGGGCCCTGCGGCATCTACTCCGACACTGTCTATCCCGAAAGCCATCACGGCTCAACAGGCCTTGCAGTATCGGCGGGAGCGGCGCTCAGAAATATGACCGAATGGCAGTACGGTCTCGCCTCTGTTTCTCCACGCTGGAACGTTTCGGGAACTTATATGCAGGTGCTGCCGAGATTTGTCTCCCGAGACAGTGACGGCAATGAATACGAATTTCTCGCGGAGCACTTTGCAGATATCTACAGCGCGCTCTCTATGGTATTTCTCAAGGGGTATCAATGGCCATTCGACGTAAGGAAGATAATGGACGGCTCTTCGGTCATAGATCTTCTCGTCTACCGTGAGACCGTCCAAAAAGGAAGACGAGTTTTCCTCGATTTCACAAAAAACCCCTTCGGGCTTGATAAAATAGACTTCAGCCGTCTCAGCCACGAGGCATATAAATACCTGAGCGGCGCAAACGCCTGCTTCGGCACTCCCATAGAGCGCCTCGGGCATATGAATCAACCCGCAATAGACCACTATAAAGAAAAAGGCGTGGATCTTCGCTCCGAATATCTTGAAATATCTCTCTGCGCCCAGCACAACAACGGCGGAATTGCCGTTGACTCCCATTGGGAAACAGCCATTGAAGGTCTTTTCGCGGTAGGAGAATGCGCGGGAACACACGGAGTGTCACGCCCTGGGGGCAGCGCGCTCAACGCGGGTCAGGTCGGTGCGCTTCGCGAGGCTCAGCGCATATCGGCAAAAAAAAGACCTTTGGCAAGCGAAACCATATTTGAGCGTGTGGCAAAGGAAGCCGAACGAAGAAATGAGCTTATACTGACTCGGTCGCAAAAGCGCCCAAGCAACGCAAAGGAACTGCTTGAGATGGTAAGAAAAAATATGAGCGCGTCAGCGGCGGCGATCCGAGATACCGAAAAGATCGATAAACTATATGCCGAAGCAAAAGTCCTCCTCGATGATTTTGCTTCGAGCGTTGGAATATCCTCACGGGCAGATGCGGTGGATCTTTATCTTCTGCGCGACACCCTGACCGTTCAGCTACTTACCCTTGCCGCAATGTCGGATTACGCAAAAAAGAACGGCGCGTCACGGGGCTCTGCGCTCTATACCGACATAAGAGGCGTGACACCTGAGGGCTTTGACGGGAACTTCGCCTTTACACTTCCAAAGGATAAAAAGCACCTTTCTCTTATCCAGGAGGTGCTTATGAAAAACGGAGCTCCGAGCGTAAGCTGGAGGAGCGTCCGTCCGATACCCGACGAGGACCTCTGCTTTGAGGAGGTCTGGCGAATATATCGTGAAGATCAAAAAAATATGGAGTAAAAATGTTTAAAACAGGACTTGTATCAATATCCTTCCGCTCACTGACGCACAAGGAAATAATCGAGCTCTGCAAGAGGAGCTCCCTGCCCCTCATAGAATGGGGCAGCGACCTTCACGCCCCCGCGGGAGACACCGCAAGACTCAAGGAAATAGCCGCCCTTCAAGCCGAAAACGGCATTTCCGCCTCCTCATACGGGACTTATTTCAGGCTCGGTCAGAATAATTGCGAGGAGCTTTACAGCTACGTAAAGGCTGCCCGTATCCTCGGCACTGAGACTCTCCGCCTCTGGTGCGGTCATAAGAATTTTGAGGATCTTACGGCGGACGAGCGAAGGCAGATCATAGGTGAATCCAAAAAAGCCGCCGCTATTGCGAAGGCTGAGGGAGTTACCTTTTGTATGGAATGTCACAACAAGAGCTACACAAACTGCGCAGATGGCGCGCTTGAGCTTATGGGAGAGGTCGACTCTCCGAATTTCGCGATGTATTGGCAGCCTAATCAGTACCGAAGCCTTGAGGAAAACTGCGACTACGCGAAAAGAATATCTAAATACGTAAAAAATCTGCACGTTTTCAATTGGGAGGGTAAAAACCGTTTTCCTCTCGGGGAGGCGGCCGAAATATGGAGAAAATATCTCTCCTTCTTCGACGGCTCGCAAAATCTCCTTCTTGAATTTATGCCCGACGATTCCCCCGAAAGCCTTGCCGCCGAAAGCAGATCTCTCAACAAAATACTTGACGGAGGACCACTTAAATGAGATCGATATTTTTGTGTGAAAAGGATAAAAATATAATCAAGGTCTACAGTGAAGAGACGGTATCTCTCCTCTCGGAGAGCGCCGCACTTGACCGTACCGTCTTCACAAAGGCGGATCTTCTCGAAGACCCCGAAGGATTTTCCGACGTTGAGTACATCTTCTCGACCTGGGGAATGCCAACCCTCGAGGAGAGCGAAATAAGAACCCTTCTCCCCTCACTCAAATGCGTTTTCTACGCGGCGGGAACGGTGCAAAAATTCGCCCGTCCATTCCTCGCCTGCGGCGTAAAGGTATTCAGCGCCTGGGCGGCTAACGCCATTCCCGTGGCGGAATTCACCGTTGCGGAGATAATACTTGCCAACAAAGGATTTTACCGACAGTCAAGGCTTATGAAATCGGGAGAGCATAAGCTTTGCAAGGAGCTCACTGAGGAATACAAGGGCAACTACGGAGAAAAGGTGGGACTTATCGGCGTCGGTATGATAGGCTCACTTGTCGCTGAAATGCTGAAGGCATACAAGCTGAACGTACTTGTTTTCGATCCCTTCCTCTCCGACGAGAAAGCCGAACGGCTTGGAGTTAAAAAGACCTCTCTCGAGGAGATCTTCTCAAGCTGCCGCGTGGTATCAAATCACCTCGCGAACAATGAACAGACAAAGAGAATGCTTTCGGGAAAATATTTTTCCCTTATGCTCCCCTGCTCTACCTTTATAAATACGGGAAGAGGCGCTCAGGTGGTTGAGGAGGATCTTGCAGCGCTCCTTCGTGAGCGCCCCGACGTAACGGCACTCCTTGACGTCACCTACCCCGAGCCCCCCGTTGACGGACACCCCTTCTATTCACTTCCGAACTGTGTTCTGACACCCCATATCGCGGGTAGCCTCGCAAACGAGACACACCGAATGGCGGAATATATGGCTGAGGAATTCAGGCTCTACACCGAAGGACTCCCCTGCCGATACGAGGTCACCGAAAAAATGCTTGAGACTATGGCTTGATTTCAAGGAGATATCAGAATGAAAAACAGATATATAGACCTTATGGAAAAGTCGCTCGCCGCCTACAGCGACGAGCATATATCAGATTACCTCGGGAGAGTGAGGGCTGAAGGACTCACCGAGCACGGTTTTCCGCGTCTTACCGCTAATATAGGCATTCTCATAGCTCACGGGAGGCGCACATATCTTTTGCCGATCTTCACCGAAATGATGGACCTCTGCTGCGATATGTTCCTGCGCCCGTACGTCAAAGCGGCAAACGAGTTTTCTGTTCGGGAGATCGTCTGCTGTATCGATGAGGTCGAGAAAGCCGGAGCGGTTGAAGATGAGCATATCCGCCGCTGGAAGCAAAAGATCTCGGCGATCATTCCCGAGGCGTGCTACAATTATATTGTGGAAAAGGAGACCGACCGCATCACCAACTGGGCGATCTTCGGAGCGGTCAGCGAATACGCGAGATTTCATTTCGGGCTTGGTGAAAACCTCGACTTTATAGACCGTCAGCTCTCCTGTCAATTCCAATGGCTCGACGAAAACGGAATGTACCGTGACAACAAAGGAGAGATCCCACATCAGCCCATTATGTATGACTTTGTTTCCCGCGGACTCTTTGCTATGCTCCTTCACTGGGGATACCGTGGAAAATACTATGAAAAAATAGACACCTGCCTGAGAGAAGCGGGGCTTCTGACCTTAAAGATGCAATCATCAAACGGTGAGATCCCCTTTGGCGGAAGAAGTAATCAGTTCCTGCATAACGAGCCCTGGATGATGCTTCTCTTTGAATATGAGGCGTCAAGATACGCAAAGGAAGGAAACAACGAGCTTGCTATGGCGTTCAAGTCTGCCATATCCCGAGCCCTTGACGTCACCGAATATTGGCTGAACAGGCAACCTATCCGACATATAAAAAACCGCTATCCCACCGAGACCAAATACGGCTGCGAGGGGTACGCCTATTTTGACAAGTATATGATCACGGCAGCCTCAAACCTGTACGCGGCGTATCTCCTTTGCGATGAGTCTGTCGAAACAGTCCCCTCTGCCGATCACACGCCCACCGCCCTTCTGACCACCGACTACTTCCACAAGCTTTTTCTGAAGAGCGGAGGATACGCCCTTGAATTTGATACAAACGGAGACCCCCATTACGACGCAAACGGTCTCGGAAGAGTTCACAGAGAGGGTGCGCCCTCGACAGTCTGTCTCTCCTCGCCTTGTCCGTCAGATCCGAAATACACTTTGGATATTGAAAAGCCGTTTGCTTTTTCTCTGTGTTCGGCAATTCGCGAAAATGACGCTTTTAGATTCGGGGCGGAAGGAACTGTGAAATACGAGGTGTTGGAATTCGGAACGGATCACCACAGCGCCTCGGCAACGCTTTTGTGTCATATGACCGAGACCCGTGTCATAGAAGAGCGTTACGTCGTAAACGAAAACGGTGTGGAGATCAGGCTTGAGGGAAAAGGAGAGATAGGATACGCGCTCCCTGCCCTCGCATTTGACGGCGAGGTTTCCGCCGAGATCACCTTCGACGAAACGACACTCAATATTTCATATATGGGTTGGGTGTGCCGTTACACGACGAGCGGTAAGATCACCGATCTCTGTAAGCTTGCCGCAAACCGAAACGGACGTTACCGCACCTTTATTGCGACAGCACAGGACACACTCACGGTAAAAATAGAAATATTCAAAGCATAAAGCAAGAGGCTGTCTCAAATTTGCATTTGCGACAGCCTCTGTTAGGGGATAGTCAGATTTGAGCAAGAAGCGTCGTTCTTCGGGGCGAAAGGCGTACAGGTGTACGTCGAGCTCCGAAAACGGCGGTAGAAAAAGTCCATAAAAATGAAGAATTTCGAAGAAATTCAACCTGAATAATGTCTCATTTGCGTTTTTATGCGTAAACGGGATTTTTTATTTATTCTCGGACTTTTTCGGTCTTGCCAAATGTGACAGCCCCTTGTCGGGTTAATTTATCTTTTCACTGATCATCTGAAAGAATACCTACCGCTTTCGATGTCAAACGTCGCTATAAGGCTCGTATTATCGGACGTATTAAAGCGAATTCCCATATACGAGCTTGCCTGGGGATCCCATGGCATACCTAATTTCTCCAGAGCCTCCTCGGGGGTCAGTTTAGTCTGCAACAATTCATCGCGCGAAAGCTGAGGTTTTTCTACAGGAGGACATCTGAACACTGATTCAACGACTCCGTACACTATAATAATAGGGGCACAGTCGCAGATTTCATGAGAATGAGTACACTCGACATGATTGCTAGTATTGGGAGTCATTGTAACAACTACGTTATCTCCGTTGGAATCGACAAAATAGAGGTGAGAACAGCTAAGACTTCCCGTACCATATTCAATAACGTAATCGTCTAGTCTTTCGAGCACAATATCGTTTCTCATTCCGACGGTAATTCCGTCAGTAGGCTCGGGCTTTGCCGTTGTGGTAGCTACAGTTGTTGCGGTGGTCGTTGCCGCTGTGGTCGTGACATCGGGGGTGTCATCTCCCTCGTTGCAGGAAGCAAGGAGAGAGAAAATGAGTAATAAAGCTAAAGCTAATGCTATCTTTTTCATACTCTTTCTTCCTTTCTTGTTATTTTTTGTTGTTTAAAATCCTTTTGTGCTTCTGCCACAGCTTTATTTTAGCATAAAATGGGTTGTTTGTCAACATAAATTTCGCTCATTTACCATTTTTTTACTTTTTGCCCTTTGCAGACTACCCGACGCCCCTTGCGGCAGATATACTCCCCTTTTTCTAAAGCTCACATTAATTTAAATTGACAGTTTTATGGATTATATTGACCTAATTTGCGCTGTTTGTTGACACTTAACGATAAATATTGTATAATTTCATTGTATTATAATTGAGAAACAGGTAATTTTTGTTTCAGCTCAAATTTCCATTCTTAAATTTGATCACAAAGGAGACAAAATGAAAAAAATTGCAATACTCGGATGCGAAAATTCCCACGCAAACGCCTTTCTGACATTTATTCAGACCAAGGAGGAATTCTCCGACGTTGAGGTGGTCGGTGTTTACAGCGACGATGCGGAGGCTTCAAAAAAGCTCAACGAAACCTTTGGCGTTCCTGTGCTCAAGGACTTTTCCGATGCTCGCGGAAAGATCGACGGACTTATCATCACCGCACGCCACGGAGACAACCACTATAAATACGCAAAGCCCTATATTGAAAGCGGAATTCCTATGTTCATAGACAAGCCTATCACGGTGAGTGAGTCGGAAGCCGTTGAGTTTATGAAAGAGCTTATGAAGAATGATATTCGCATCTCGGGCGGCTCTTCACTCAAGCAGGACGTCTTTGTTCGTGAGCTTAGACAGGATGCCGAAAACAACGTCGGCGGCGCTACCATCGGCGGTTACGTCCGCGCCCCTTATCAGAGCGAGAACGAATACGGCGGCTTCTATTTCTACGCTCAGCACCTTGTTGAGATGGTCTGCGAGATATTCGGCAGATTCCCAATCTCGGTAACGGCAAAGCAGAACGGAAAGCAGCTTCACGTTCTCTTCCACTACGAGAGCTACGACTGTGTAGGTCTCTTCTGCGACAATAATTATCTCTATTATGCCTCACGTATGGCGGAAAAGGACGCGAAGAGCGTTGTTATCCCGAGCTCCAAGGAATGGTTTTACGAGGAATTCAAGGAATTTCACGAGCTGCTCCTGGGTGGAGAACAGACAGTAAAATATGATGAGTTCATCTCGCCCGTTTTCATTATGAACGCCATTGAGCGCTCCCTTGCGAGTGGCAAGGAAGAGCCTCTGAGAAAGATAGAGCTTTAAGGAGTGACTATGAGCAATTTATTGATCTCCGCCTTCGCGGACGAATATGCCGACTCATTTGAGGAGCAGCTTCACGCGCTCAGAGGCTTTGGCATCGGGCATATTGAGATCCGCCACCTCGACGGAAAAAACATTTCGCTACTCGGCGAGAATGAGGTCAAGGAGGCAAGGACTATGCTCGACGCCTTTGGCATAAAGGCTTCGGCTGTCGGCTCTCCACTCGGAAAAATAAAGCTTGACGGTGACCTGAGCTCTCATATGGAGACGGCGCGGCGGGTCTTTGAGTCGGCGAATATTCTGGGCGCGGGTTTTATCCGTATATTCAGCTTTTACGCGCCCGACGGCAAGAATATCACCGATATGAGGGGCGAAGCCCTCGGCGCTCTTGAGGAGCTTGTTCTCCTCGCGAGAGAGCACGGTGTAACCCTATGTCACGAAAACGAGGCAAAGATATACGGAGACATACCGAGCAGATGCAAGGAGCTTCTCGATCATTTTGGCGGTGAGCTGAAATGCGTTTTTGATATGGGGAATTTTGTTCTCGAAGGAGTTGACCCCTACCCCGAGGCTTATGAGCTCTTAAGAGAATATATAGCTTATTTTCACGTCAAGGACGCTCTCGCGGCGGGAGCGATAGTTCCCGCGGGAAAGGGAGAGGCAAAAATAAAGGAGATACTTTCCGCTCACAGAGGCTATGCGAAGGAGGACTTTTTCGTCTCCCTCGAGCCCCATCTCCAGACCTTTTCGGGGCTTAACGCGCTTGTTGGAAGAAGCTTTAAAAATCCTTATCAATACGAAGACCAAAAAGCCGCCTTTTCCGATGCGGTAAATAAATTCAAGGAGTTGATCTGAATGAAAAATTTTAAAAAGGACCTTTTGAAGGTCAATATCTATGATACGAGAGCCGAAATGGGAAAGGCTGCCGCAGAGGACATCAAGGAGTGTATCCTTTCCCTGCTCAGGAGCAAGGAGACCATCAATATGATCTTTGCCGCCGCCCCCTCGCAGAATGAGGTTCTCTATGCCCTCGCAACCGACAAGGATATCCCCTGGAACAGGGTAAACGCCTTTCATATGGACGAATATATAGGTCTCTCCGCAGATGCCCCTCAGGGCTTTGGAAACTTCCTTAAGGCTCACATCTTCGGACTTGCCGATTTTGGAAGCGTTTCCTATATTGACATCACCGCAAGTGACGCAAACGCCGAGTGTGAACGCTACGCCGAGCTTCTGAAGAAATATCCCACCGACATCGTGGTTATGGGAATAGGCGAAAACGGACACATTGCCTTCAATGATCCACCCGTTGCCGATTTTAACGATAAAAAAGCCGTCAAGCCCGTTGAGCTTGACGAGATCTGCCGCAATCAGCAGGTAAACGACGGTTGCTTCGCAAGGATCGAGGACGTACCGAAAACGGCGATCACTCTCACAGTACCCACGCTTTTCGCGGGAGACCACCTCTTCTGTATCGTTCCCGCAAAAACAAAGGCGAATGCCGTCCGCGCCACACTTTGCGACGAGATCAACGAAAAATGCCCCGCAACGGTTCTCAGACGCCACAAGAGCGCCACACTTTATCTTGACGGAGACAGCAGCTCGCTTCTGTGATTGAATTATGAAAAGAATAAGATCTGATAAAATAATACTTGAGAACGGTATTTTTGACGGCTTCATTTATTTTGAAGACGGTAAGATAACCGCCCTGACAGACAAAGAGCTCCCCTTCTCCGAGGAATACGATATGACAGGATTTTACGTCAGCGCGGGATTTATCGATATCCACACCCACGGTGGAGGCGGATACCGCTTTGAGGGAAGCGTGGACGAGATAGTAAATGGCTGTAACTTTCACTTAAATCACGGCACGACCTCTATCTGCCCGACAATATCTGCCGATGCCTTTGATACTATGGCGGCATCTGTGGAAAGGGTGAGAGCCGCTATGAGTGATCCTCGTATTAAAGGAACTGTCATCGGCACTCATCTCGAAGGTCCTTATCTCTCAAAAACGCAGGCGGGAGCTCAGTGTCCCGCGCACATAACCGAGCCCATAGAAAAGGATTATCTCCCCCTCATCGAAAAAGATCCCACTGCAATTGCCAGATGGTCCTACGCCCCCGAAAACGACAAGGACGGGCGCTTTGCGAAAGCCCTGAGTGAGCACGGCATCGTTGCCTCTGCGGGACATACCGACGCTATATATCCCGATATGCTGAGAGCGTTTGAGAATGGCTGTGCGCTTGTGACACATCTCTATTCCTGCACATCGACGATCACACGCGACCACGGCTTCCGTCGCCTTGGAGTGATCGAGAGCGCATATCTTCTCGACGATATCTACGTCGAGATAATCTGCGACGGAAAGCATCTGCCACCCGAGCTCATTAAGCTGATCTACAAGATCAAGGGTGCGGACAGGATCGCGCTTATTACCGATAGCTTAGCTCTCGCGGGTACTGAACAGACCCACGGTAAAATGCAGCATACCGAATTCATCATCGAGGATGGGGTCTGCAAGCTTATGGACAGAAGCGCCTTTGCGGGAAGCATTGCCACTGCTGACAGACTTGTCCGCGTTGCGGTCAAGGAGGCGGGAATTCCTCTTCACGATGCGATAAAAATGATCACCGCTACCCCCGCGAGAATAATGAAGCTTCACTCAAAAGGTATTATTTCCCCTGATATGGATGCGGATTTTGCTGTATTCGATGAAAATATCGCAATCAAGAACGTTTTTGCAAAAGGAAATCTGATCGGTAGCGAGTTGTAAAATAAAAAATGGAGATTTAGCAATGCATATATTTATTATTACCGATATAGAGGGCATTTCGGGCATCGACAGTATCGAAATGATCGATATGGAAAACGAGGGATATAAGACCGCAGTAAAGTATCTTATGTCTGACGTAAATGCCGCAATAGCGGGAGCGTTCGCGGGCGGTGCGGACAGAGTGACAGTCCTCGACGGACACGGAACGGGCAGTAATTTCATCAAGGAGGAGCTTGATACGAGAGCCGAGCAGCTATCGGCAAGTAAGTATTTTAAGCGCCCTATAGATGAATGGGATATAGATGCGGTCTTCGCCATCGGCTGTCACGCTATGGCGGGAACAGAAAAGGCGTTTCTTGACCATACACAGAGCTCGAGAGCTTGGTTTGATTACAAAATAAACGGAATAAGCCACGGGGAGATCGGCACTCAGGCAGCCTTCTTCGGTATGGCGGATATTCCGTTGCTTTTGGTGACGGGTGACGATGCGGCTTGTGCCGAGGCTAAGGAATTTATTCCCGACGTTATGACTGTATCGGTAAAAAAAGCCACACAGCGCAATAAAGCCGAATGTATACCGTCAGACAAAGCTCGGGAGCTTATATTCAACGCCGCCAAAGAAGCGCTCACAAGGATCGGTGAGATAAAGCCATACAAGATAGCCCTTCCCTTAAGTGTCGAGGTGACCTACACCCGCAATGACTACTGCGACAGCGCCGTTGAAAGAGATCCGACGCTCAAAAGATGTGGAAGAACGGTCAGAAGATACCTCGATAAGCCGACCTGCTGCCGAGACCTTGAGTGGTTTTGATATAGGGGGATAAAATGAAAAATCTTCTTATCACGGGCGACAGCCTTTCTTATAACCGCCACCCATATGACCCCGAGCCAAGGGCAAACGCCGCCGACTGTCACATTGGAATGAATTCCTGGAGTTTCCGTCTCCGCAACAGGTTTATAACCTCCGCTAAGGGCTTCAGATACGGTGACGAGCTGGATATAATCGAACCCTTTGTGAGGGGTATGGGTAAAAATACAGACCTTGCGGACGCTATCTTCGGCGACCGTGTTGTTACGGTAACACCGCGGGACGGTATGATACACCTTACAGCCGAGTCGGAAAACGGCAAGGTGGTCCTCTACCTTCAAAAGCGCAAAAGCAATTATTGCCGCTTTGGGATAATGGTTGACGGAGTCAAGCTCGACAAAAAGGCAGATACCTGCGGAAGCATAGAGGATCATCAGGGCTACGGTCTGCTCACCCTTGAGCTCCCCTGCGACAAGGAGAAAAAGCTCCACGAGATAATCCTCTCGGATTTTGAGCAGACCGAACACTCCCCTCTCGTTACGATAGCGGGAGTCAGCAATGAAGCACGGTGCGCCTACATAACGGGTCAAGGCAGCCGAACGGCAAAATTTCTGCTTTACCACTTTGACAGACGTATCGCCGAGCTTTCTCCCGATATTTTCCTGCTGATCCTCGGCGGCAACGACTTTGTTTATTACGGTGAGGATGAATACAAAGAGCATCTCACCGAGCTCTTTGAAAGAATGACCTCGCTCTTCCCCGCTTGTGAGCTTTATACTCTAACTATCCCGCCCTCGGCAAAGCCCGAGTACAAAATAAGAGGAATGAGCTTCGCTTCTGAGGAAGAATTCAACGCAGAGCTTGAAAAATACAATGCTGTGTTGGAGGAGCTTTCGCTGAAATACGGCGCTAAATGCTTAAGGCTTCGTGAGCTCTTTGACGGAATGTCACCCGAGCTTTGGAGATACGATGAGGTACATCTCTCATCTGTAGGTAACGATATGCTTTACAAAAAGATCTGTGAAATAATAGGTTTATAAACTTAAAACAGAGGCTGTCTCAAATGCAAATTTGAGACAGCCTCTGTTAGGGGATAGTCAGATTTGAGCAAGAAGCGTCGTTCTTCGGTGCGTGAGGCGTACAAGCGTACGTCGAGCCCCGAAAACGGCGGTAGAAAAAGTCCATAAAGATGGAGAATTTCGAAGAAATTCAACCTATTACTGTCTCATTTGCGTTTTTATGCGTAAACGGGATTTTTTTATTTATTCTCGGACTTTTTCGGTCTTGCCAAATGTGACAGCCCCATCATTTTTACTGAGTCTTTTCAATATTCTTAAGAGCGTGTAAAAGAGAGGCGGCATCGGCATAGCCTACCTCGTTTGCGATCTGAGACAGCCCCATTCCAGACTCGCGAAGATATTGGGCACTTCTCAGCCTCAGATTTCTTATATAAGCGTGCGGAGTTATCCCAACAACACGGGAAAATCGGCGAATGAAGCTGTCGGGGCTCATATAGCAATCCCTTGCCATATCCTTGATGGAAAGCCTTTCACTCATTCTAAGGTGCATCATCTCAAGAGCCTTTATCACGACTCGGTCGGTTATCCTCTCTATCCCGTTCGCGCTTACAAGCTGATTTACAAGATAGATTATACTCGCCCTCGAAAGCTCCCAGAGCGTCGGATCGGAATAGAGTGCCGAAATATCCCTCGCGTCTCGCTCGTCTGCTCTCGCTCCCAGCACGAAAATATCCTTCGCCCTTGCTATCGTCTCGCTACTGTCTGCCCCGAGAGATATCACCTCGCTCGTTATGATCGGCGGTATCAGCTCAAAATCAATATAAGTGTGCATAATTGGGTCACGAGAGTCGCAAAACGGAGTAAAATCGGCGGTATACGGAATAAAATAAAGCATTCCCTTCACAAACGGATATTCCCTTCCCCCGTGCGTATATCCCCCGACACCCGAATGGATATAATAAAGTCGGTTTATCCCGATATGCTTTTTGCAGTGCCAGGAGTCGGCGGGGGCTCTGCTTGAGCCATAACAAATTATTCTGCCTACAGTCTCCATATTATCTCCTTCGATCGATTTTTGACAATTTTATGCCTGATACGAGCATAGACTTAATATGTCTTGTATGCTATAATAGACACGTATCCCTCGGAGGATATTGTAGCAAAGATACGAATATTTGTCAATAGCAAGGAGAGATTATGATAACACTTGAGGAAAACAAAAAATGGTTCAAGGACGCCAAGATGGGTATGATGGTCCATTGGGGACTTTACAGCCTTCTCGGCGGAGAGTGGAAAGGACAAAGGATAAGGGATATTGCCGAGTGGATAATGCACTGTTATCGGATACCTGTTTCGGAATACCAGAGACTTGCGAAGATATTTGACCCGATATATTTTGATGCCGAGGAGTGGGTCAAGACGGCAAAAAGCGCGGGAATGGAATATCTTGTTGTCACAAGTAAGCATCACGACGGCTTCTGCCTTTTCAAATCGGAGGTCGACAGCTATAATTCGGTTGACGCCACACCATTTGGCAGAGATATCATAGGCGAGCTCGCCGAAGCCTGCTATAAGCAGGGCTTGAAGCTCGGACTCTACTATTCTCAGTGTCTCGACTGGCACGAGCCTCACGGCGGCGGATATACAAAGGAGCATTACCACGCCTGCCTCGAGCGCAAATGTCTTTTCGGTAACACCTGGGATTATCCCGACAATGAAAAAAAGGATTACAGCCTCTGCTTTGAGGCTAAGATCAAGCCACAGCTCAAGGAAATTTTGACAAACTACGGCGACCTCTGTCTTATATGGTTCGATACGCCGATGGAGGAGCAGACCCCCGAGCAATCGAGAGAGCTTTACGAAATGGTGAGAAAATATCAGCCCGCCTGCCTTGTAAACAGCCGCATAGGAAACGGAATGGGAGATTACGTCTCCTGCGCTGACAACGTCCTGCCCGAGGAATACACAGACAAGCTTATAGAAGCCCCCGTGACCCTTAATCACACCTGGGGATATAAATACTTTGATAATGATTGGAAGAGCGCCGACAAGGTACTTGAAATAATGAAAAAATGTAATGAAAAGGGCGCTAATCTCCTCTTAAACGTAGGTCCTGATCACCTTGGACGAATCCCCGCTCCCGCCGTTGATATTTTCAAGGAGCTCGGAGAAAAAAGCAAAAAATGATAAGCTCTGAAAATACTTTATCACAGATGTTATTTACGAGAAAAAATGAGCAATTCACCATTAAAAATCCGATTTTTTTATATTCCGCTTGACTCGCTGAGCTTTCGGTGATATAATATGAGAAATTAAAATAATCTGCCTTACAATGCTACACGGCAGGAGATATTTTAATAATAAAAGCAAAAGGATTGGGAGAAAAATGAAAGCAGGATTTTCAAGACTCGAAATAACTCCGCCGCTTGGCGTAAACCTGTCGGGATATTTCCACTACCGCGCCGCATCGGAGATAACCACACCACTTTGCGTAAACACTGTCGCGTTTTCTGACGACGATGGTGAAACCGCCGTAATAGTGTCCCTCGACATACTTGAGCTTATGATGAAGGACACAGAGGTAATAAGAAACCTTATATCCGAAAAAACAGGAATACCTAAGAACAACATCGTGATCTGCTGTACTCATACGCACTTTGGACCTGACGTCAGCGGAGTATTCTTCCCTGTTGGAGATGCCTACGTTGAAATATTCACAAGCAAGATATGCGACTCTGTAGCTATTGCTCTCTCGGATATGAAGAGCGCTACCGCATACACCGCAAAAGGAATGGCTGAGGGCATTTCTTTCATACGGGAGTACGATCTGAAAGACCCTTCTCTTGGGCGCGTTCCCGAAAATATGATCCCCATCGGCAAGCCCGATGAAACACTCGGTCTTATCAAATTCGTTCGTGAGGACGCGTCGGATATTGCCATTGTAAACTTCCAGACCCACCCCGACGTTTGCGGTGAATACAAGTTTAACTACGACTGGCCCGGATACGTCAGAGAATTTCTCGAAAGCGCGCTTTGCGACGTTGCGGACGGCAAGGGCGTAAAGGCTATTTGCATCAACGGAGCGCAAGGTGACGTAAACCACGTCGACATTTTCAAAAAGCTCGGCGGCGTTGAGCACGCAAAGCATATGGCAAGAGTCATCGTAGGAGGCGTTCTCGGTATATATACCTATGCCGAGGAGATAAAGACAGATAAGGTCTTCAGCGGATATAAGAGAATTATGGCAAACACTGTTATCCCCTCACAAGAAGAGGTCGAGCTTACGCACCGCCTCGCAAAGATCTGGGGCAAAGGCACACGAGAGGAAAGAAACGCCTTCAACGACTATGTAAAGAATAACGATGACCTTATTTTTAAATCGATCGCAACCGTAAACAGAAATCTTGTAATGGAGGGCAGAGATCCCGTTCTTCCTCTTGACGTATGCTGCATAGGAATCGGCGATTTCGCGCTCGTCACCTTCCCCGGTGAGCCATATACCGAAATTGGAAGAAGGACAAAAGAAGCCTCTCCCTTTAAAATGACTATGATAAGCTGCTGCGCAAACGGATCTGAGGCTTATTTTGTAACAGAAAACTTTCCCAACGAAAATCCGTTGGAATCCCGAGACCGATTTGAACGAGGAACAGCCGAAAAGCTCCGCGATGCCGCTATTGAATTGACGGAAGAGCTTTTCAAATAATATATTCAAACGGCTGGGAAATATCAAAAACTGAACAAAAATGGGGCTGTCTCAAATGTGAATTTGAGACAGCCCAACTTTTTCAAAAGCTAATATCATTTAGACATCCAAAAACCTGAATCACCAAGGAAGAGCATTACAAGAAAGGCAACTACCCATGCCAATACCGCGGTACACAAGCTAAGAAGTATTCTCTTCTTTTTGGGGTAAAAGGGCGCTGAGCTATTGCTGTACGTGAGTAAAGATAAGAAACAAACCATCGCAATCGCGATAATATGCGCAAGATTTCCGCTTACCTCACCGAACAGATTCTCATACAAGAAGACAATAGATGCAGATGCCGCCGCAAGCAGCGTAGCAAAAATTCTGTAAAACGAGATACTCTTGCCTTTTTTTGTGTATTCAACTCCGCTTGTAACAAATTTTCCATTATAGACAATATCCACAGTGCTTCCGTAAAGCACCATTTTTACCGTCTCGCCGTCGCAAGGTATGTCGTATTCCATATTGGGTATAAGCGACAATCCCTCATACTTTAAGGTCTTGATCTTTTTTTCGTCCAAAAAAACGTCGATCGGATCTCTCGAGTTCACACCGAGGCGAAGTGCTATAACGTGAGTGCCTGACTCGGTCTCTATCTCCCAATTGTAGTTTCTTTTGAATGTTTTCATCTATTCGTTCCCTTTTCAATATTATATTTATTTTCAATTCTCATAAGCAGACACAATCTTACGTGCCGCATAAACACCGCTTGCTGACGCGTGGGACAGCGAGTGAGTTATTCCACTTCCGTCACCTATGATATAAAGTCCCTTGAGGCAAGACTCAAGATCCGAGTTGACGTCAACCTCCATATTGTAGAACTTGACCTCAACGCCGTAAAGGAGAGTGTCGTCGTTAGCCGTTCCCGGCGCGATCTTGTCAAGGGCATAGATCATCTCGATAATTCCGTCAAGTATTCTCTTGGGAAGAACAAGACTGAGGTCTCCCGGGGTCGCCTTTAGAGTCGGTGTGATAAACGCCTCATCAATTCGGTTCTGATTTGATCTGCGACCTCGTATCAGGTCACCGAAGCGCTGAACTATAACTCCGCCACCGAGCATATTGCTGAGTCTCGCGATAGACTCACCGTATCCGTTAGAATCTTTGAATGGCTCGGAAAAATGCTTCGCCACAAGCAACGCAAAGTTTGTGTTTTCGGTCTGTCTCGCAGGGTCTTCGTAGCTATGTCCGTTAACGGTAATTATTCCGTTTGTATTTTCGTTAACAACAGCGCCCTTGGGGTTCATACAGAAGGTACGCACCTTGTCTCCGTACTCCTTCGTGCAATATATTATCTTACTCTCATATAATTCATCGGTAAGGTGTGAAAAGACCTCCGCAGGAAGCTCAACTCTGACGCCGATGTCGACCCTGTTAGACCTTGTTGGAATATTCAGCTCGCGGCAGATCCGCTCCATCCATTTGCTTCCGCTACGACCGACGGATATTATACATTTTTCGCAGGTATAAGCACCGTCCTTGGTGATCACCTCATATCCGCCGTCAATTATTCTGACAGTATCCACGGGGGTGTCAAAGAAAAACTCGACTCTATCCTTGAGAAGGTTATAAAGATTTTCGAGAACTACGTAGTTGATATCAGTTCCAAGGTGTCTCACAGAAGCGTCGAGCAGGTGAAGGTCGTGCTGTACGCAGACCTTTTTTATCTTTGTACCTGCTGTTGAATAGAGCTTAGTTCCCTCTCCGCCGTACTGCATATTTATATCGTCCACATAGTGCATAAGCTGCAGGGCTTGTTCCTTGCCGATATACTCATAGAGCGTTCCGCCAAAAGCGTTTGTAATATTGTATTTTCCATCGGAAAAAGCACCCGCTCCACCAAATCCGCTCATAATAGAGCAGCTCTTGCAGCCGATACAACCCTTTATTTTGTCACCGTCGATAGGACATTTGCGCTTATTCAGGGCGTGTCCCGCCTCAAAGACCGCTATTTTAAGATCGGGGGCTTTGTTCGACAGCTCATAAGCCGAAAAGATACCTCCCGGTCCTGCACCGATAATAATAACGTCAAATTTCATAATATATACCTCTCACAAAATTCATAGTCGAACATTCTTGTCGCTCGGAAGAAATGCTCAATCGGTATTTGAGCATAACTATTCAATAATACCACTAAGATTGTAACATACTTCCGTAGCAAAGTCAAGTCTTTCCAAAAATATTGCCCCTTGAAGTCCAAAATCGGCAGATAAACACAAACATATACGGCGAAATGCTCGTTAAATGCGATACAGACATCAAGACTTTCACCGAAAAGATCGATGCGATACGAAACTTTGAGAAAACTATCCAAAATAAAAAAGCCCCGAAAACGTAGTGTTTTCGAGGCTAAATTTTATCTTCTACCATCGGGCGCTGAGAAAGAAATTCGGCAGCGCTGACAGCGATTATTGGCTGTCGGCACTGCCGACCGGTGCGGGTAACAGGATTTGCTACTCCGCTTCGCTCCGTGCCAGGTTTCCCTCGGCGGCTCTACACCGCCGTTTGCTTCGCAAAACGGAAAACTTGAAACTGCTCCTCCTTGCAAAGACCAGAGCCTGATGGTAACGTCACCTCGGTGAAGCTTTTTCAATCTAAAAAGAATTGTTAATGTCTATTTATGCTTAGTTAGAACCCGATATTTATTGGGACTCATACCGGTCATTCGGTGAAAAATTTTTATAAAATAGCTTGTATTGGAAAAACCGCACTCCAATCCTATTTCCGTAATGCTTTTGGAGG